>JANLJK010000341.1 GCA_029255525.1 Pseudolabrys sp. | reverse complement strand
GATCAACGACACCTGGATGGGGAAGTAGATTTTGCCTTCACCTCTCCCCGCAAGCGGGGAGAGGGAGCGCGCTGCGCCCGTGGCCCAGATGACGCAAACGTCGGGATCACCTCGTGGGCAAACAGCGCGATGTTCGCCGGCGTGTCGGTGGGCGCGATCCCATTGATGTCGAGATAGTCGAAGACCGAGAATGTGAGCACCTGAGACTTCTCCGTGACGCGCCGTGCGATTGTGGCTAGCCTGTCGCGCAAGCCGTCGTCGAATGAAGCGGCTTCAGGGAGGATTTCGATGAGAAGGCTCACGTTCGCGCGAAAGTCTATTCTGGTTCTTGCCGCGGCGATGCTCGCGGCATCCTCGGCGCAGGCCGCCGACCCGGTCAAGATCGGTCTGATCATGGCCTATTCCGGCCAGTTCGCCGACACCGCGGCCCAGATGGACAACGCCATCAAGCTCTATGTGAAGCAGCACGGGGACACGGTCGCCGGCCGCAAGATTGAGTTTATCCGCAAGGACACCGGCGGTCCCAATCCGGATGTCGCCAAGCGCCTGGCGCAGGAACTCGTCGTGCGCGATAAGGTCGATATTCTCGCCGGCTTTACGCTGACGCCGGAAGCTTTCGGCGCCGGTGACGTGTCGGCCGAAGCCAAGAAATTCCTGGTGGTGATGAATGCCGCGACCTCGGCGATCACGACCAAGTCGCCTTATATCGCGCGCACCTCGCTGACCATTCCGCAGCTCGAATATCCGTTCGGTCAGTGGGCCTATAAGAACGGCATGCGCAAGGTCTATACGATGGTCTCGGATTACGGCCCGGGCATCGATGCCGAGACGTGGTTCACCAAGGGCTTCAAGGAAGCGGGCGGTGAAATCGTCGGCTCGGTGCGCATGCCGGTCGCCAATCCGGATTTCTCGGCCTTCGTGCAGCGCGCCAAGGACATCAACCCGGACGGCATCTTCATTTTTATTCCCGGCGGCGCCCAGCCGATCGCCATCACCAAGGCTATGAATGAGCGCGGCTTCCCGGCCAACAAGATTCTGGCCCAGGGCGAAGTGACGATGGACGACAACGCGCTCAAGAGCATGGGTGACAATGCCGTCGGCATCCGCACCGTGTTTCACTACGAATGGGAACACAAGTCGGCGATGAATGCCGCTTTCGTGAAGGCCTTCAACGACGAGTTCAAGCGTAACCCGGATGTGTTCTCCATCGGTGGTTGGGACGGCATGCATCTCATTTATGAGGCGCTGAAGAAGACCGGCGGCAAGGCCGACGGCGATTCGCTCATCGCCGCCGCCAAGGGCATGAAGTGGGAAAGCCCGCGCGGGCCGATCTCGATCGATCCCGACACCCGCGACATCGTGCAGACCGTCTACATCCGCCGCGTCGAGAAGGTTGGCGGCACGGTGCAGAACGTCGAGATCGATAAGATCGACGCGGTGAAGGACCCGGCGAAGGTGAAGTAGCATTCTGTCATTCCGGGACGGCCCGAAGGATCGGCTCCGGAATCCATGCTCCGCAGCTCAGGGTTATGGATTCCGGGTTCGTCCGCCTCCGCCTTTCAGGCATCGGCGGGCGCCCCGGAATGACGCGGAGGCCCCTCGCGCTTGTCCTCGGCCGCCTCTATTGTGGGGCCGATCCTGAGTCGCCCTGAGCCCCGCCGGACCGATGGACGCCCTCAACCTTCCCCGTCCCGAATGGATGACCGAAGACCTGGTGCTGCTCGAGGAGCAGTCCCGGCGCTTCATCGCCGATGAATTCGCGCCGCATATCGACCGCTGGCACGAGGCCGGCATGTATGAGCGTGAGGTGTGGACGAAAGCGGGTGCCGCAGGTCTGCTCTGCGCTTCGATACCGGAGGAATATGGCGGCGCCGGCGGCACCTTCGCGCATGAGGCGGTGATTAACCGCGAATTTTCGCTCGCCGGCTTCGACACCTTCGGCGCGCCGCTGCAGTCTGGCATCGTCGCGCCCTACATTTTGCATTACGGCACCGAGGAGCAGAAGCAGCGCTGGCTGCCGAAGCTCGCCACCGGCGAGATGGTCGGTGCCATCGCCATGACCGAGCCCGGCACCGGCTCCGACCTTCAGGGCGTGCGCACCAAGGCCGAGAAGTCCGGCAACGGTTATGTGCTCAACGGCTCCAAGACCTTCATCACCAACGGCCAGCACGCCAACCTGATCGTCGTCGTCGCTAAGACTGATGCCAAAGCCGGCGCCAAGGGTGTGTCGCTGCTGGTGGTCGAGACCGACGATGCGCCCGGTTTCCGCCGCGGCCGCAAGCTCAAGAAGCTCGGCATGGACTCGGCCGACACCTCGGAACTGTTCTTCGAGGACGTGCGTTTGCCCGCTGAGAATTTGCTGGGCACCGAAGAGGGGCAGGGCTTCTACCAACTCATGAAGGAACTGCCGCAGGAGCGGCTGATCGTGGCGATCAATGCGGTGGCGATGATGGAGCGGGCGGTTGTACTGACCGTCGACTACGTCAAACAGCGGCAGGCCTTCGGCAAGAAGATTATCGAATTCCAGAACACGCAGTTTGAATTGGCCGAGTGCAAGACCGACACGACCATCGCCAAGGTCTTCCTCGACCACTGCATCGGCCAGCACGTCAATGGCCAGCTCGACACCGTCACCGCCTCGATGGCGAAATATCGGCTCACCGATACGCTGGCGCGGGTGGTCGACCGCTGCCTGCAACTGTTCGGCGGTTATGGTTTCATGGACGAATATCCGATCTCGCGCCTCTACCGCGACGCCCGCGTGCTGCGTATCTATGCGGGGACGAACGAGATCATGAAGTTGCTGATCGCGCGGAGTTTGTAGTCGCTGTCGTCCCGGCCAAGCGAGCGATAGCGAGCGCGAGCCGGGACCCATAATCCCTGGCGTCGCGAGACGGACACAGACAGGGGTTATGGGTCCCCGCTTTCGCGGAGACGACTGTGGATAGGATGGGAACTGATACCATGCCCGACGCCTTCATTTTCGATCATGTCCGCTCGCCCCGCGGCCGCGGCAAATCCGACGGCTCCCTCCACGAGGTGACGGCGCTGAACCTCGCCGCGCAGACGCTTGCCGCGGTGCGCGACCGTAACAATCTCGACACCAAGCTCATCGACGACGTGGTGATGGGCTGCGTCGATCCGGTCGGCGAAGCCGGAGGCGACATCGCCCGCGCGGCGGCTCTGGTCGCCGGCTTGGGCAATCACGTGCCGGGCGTGCAGATCAATCGCTTCTGCGCCTCGGGTCTGGACGCCGTGAATTTTGCCTCCGCTCAGGTGATGTCCGGCCAGCACGACATGACCATCGGCGGCGGCGTCGAATCCATGAGCCGCGTCGGTATCGGCGCCTCCGGTGGCGCCTGGCCGGTCGATCCGACCATTGCGGTCTCGCATTACTTCATGCCGCAGGGCATCTCGGCTGACCTGATCGCGACGAAGTACGGTTTCTCCCGCGATGACGTCGACGCGCTGGCGGTCGAAAGCCAGAAGCGCGCGGCGAAAGCCTGGGAAGACGGACGCTTCAAGAAGTCCGTGCTGACGGTGAAGGACGTCAACGGCCTCACCATCCTCGACAAAGACGAGCACATGCGCCCGACGACGACGATGCAGTCGCTGGCCTCGTTGCAGCCGTCCTTCGTGCAGATGGGTGAGATGGGCGGCTTCGACGCGGTCGCGGTGCAGCGATATCCGGAGGTCGAATCGATCACCCACGTGCATCACGCCGGCAATTCCTCCGGCATCGTCGATGGTGCGGCCGCCGTGCTGATCGGCAGCAAGGAGGCGGGCGCCCGCGCGGGCTTGAAGCCGCGGGCGCGCATCAAGGCCTTTGCCAATATCGGTTCGGAACCGGGCATCATGCTCACCGGTCCGGTCGATGTAACCCACAAGGTGCTGAAGAAGGCCGGTATGAAGTTGTCGGACATCGATCTCATCGAGATCAACGAGGCTTTCGCTTCGGTGGTCCTGCGCTTCATGCAAGCCTTCAATACCGATAACAGCAGGATCAACGTCAACGGCGGCGCCATCGCCATGGGTCATCCGCTCGGGGCCACCGGCGCCATGCTGGTCGGCACCGCGCTCGACGAACTGGAACGCACCGGCAAGTCGACCGCGCTGATCACGCTCTGCATCGGCGCCGGCATGGGCACCGCGACGATCATCGAGCGGGTGTGATTTCTTTACCCTCCCCACAAGGGGAGGGGAGAAGAAAGAGGAATGGTGGCGGAATGCCCAAGGTCGATATCGCCCAGGTGCCGGTGAAGAGCGGCACTACTTATCCGGCCGAGCTGCAGGCCGAATGCCGCGGCCGGCATCGGCAGTTCCTCGGCGATGCCGCAGGCCTCACCCAGTTCGGCGTGAACCTTGCGCGCATCGAGGCGGGCCAGGCGTCGTCGCTGCGGCATTGGCACGAGAACGAAGACGAGTTCATCTTCATGGTCGAAGGCGAACTGGTGCTCAACGAAAACGACGGCGAAGTCGTGCTGAAAGCCGGCGACTGCGCCGGCTTCAAGGCCGGCAGCGGCAACGCCCATCGCCTGATCAACCGCTCCGCGCGCGATGCCGTCTATCTGGAAGTCGGCACCCGTGCGCCGCAAGACCGCGTGCATTATCCGGACGTCGACCTGTTTCTGGAACGCGACGGCGCCAGCCGTCGCTATCAGCGCAAGAGCGGCGAGCCCTACGTCTGACACGACTGAAGCCAAGAACGAGGCAGGCATGACCGATTTCAAGCTCGACATCGACGCGGACGGCATCGCGCTGATCACCTGGGACATGCCCGGGCGTTCGATGAATGTCATCACCATGGACGCGATCGCGGAATTGACCGTGCTGGTCGAGAAGATAGCGGGCGACGCCGCCGTCAAGGGCGCGGTCATCACGTCGGGCAAGGACGCCTTCTGCGGCGGCGCCGACCTGACCATGCTCGAGCGCTTCGCGGCGTTGTTCGCCGACATGGTGAAGAGCCAGGGCGAAACGGCCGCGGCCGGCATGGTCTACGAAGAAAGCCGCAAGCTGTCGCTGCTCTATCGGCGGCTGGAAACGTCGGGCAAGCCGTGGGTCTGCGCGCTCAATGGCACGGCGATGGGCGGCGGCTTCGAGCTCGCGCTTGCCTGCCACTATCGCGTGGCCTCCGAGAACCCGAAAACGCGGCTCGGCCTGCCCGAGATCAAGATCGGTCTGTTCCCCGGTGCCGGCGGCACGCAACGCGTGGCCCGCATGCTGCAGCCCGCCGACGCGCTGCAATTCCTGCTCAAGGGCGACCAGCTTAAAGTTGACCGCGCCAAGGCGATGAAGCTGATCGACGCGGTGGTGCCGGCCGATCAACTCGTGTCGGCGGCGAAGGAGTGGATCAAGGCCGGCGGCAAGGGCGTGAAGCCGTGGGACGAGAAGGGCTTCAAGCTGCCCGGCGGCCCCGTCTATTCGAAGGCCGGCATGATGACCTTCCCACCGGCCAACGCCATCTACCGGCGCGAGACCTATGACAACTACCCCGCGGCACGCGCCATCCTGCAGGTCGTCTATGAAGGCCTGCAATTGCCGATGGACACGGCGCTGCGTGTCGAATCGCGCTGGTTCGCGCATATTCTGCGCTCGAAGGAAGCGGCGGCGATGATCCGCTCGCTGTTCGTGTCGATGCAGGACCTGAACAAGGGCGCGCGCCGCCCCGTCGGCGTGCCGCCGTCGTCGCTGAAGAAGATCGGCATCGTCGGCGCGGGCTTCATGGGCGCCGGCATCGCGCAGGTGAGCGCCGCCGTCGGCCTTGATGTGGTGCTCATCGACCGCGACCAGGAGACCGCCGACAAAGGCAAGGCCGGTCTGCACAAGACGCTCAGCGACCGCGTCATGAAGGGCCGCATGAAAGGCGCCGAGCGCGACGCGATCCTGGAGAAGATCACGCCGACACCGGACTACAATGCCTTGAAGGACTGCGACCTCGTGATCGAAGCCGTGTTCGAGGACCGCAAGGTGAAGGCCGATGTGATCGCCAAGATCCAGGCGGTGATCAGCGACACGGCGATCTTCGCCTCCAATACCTCGACCTTGCCGATCACGTCCTTGGCCACCGAATTCAAGGACCCGGCGCGTTTCATCGGCATTCATTTCTTCTCGCCGGTGGCGTTGATGATGCTCACCGAGATCATTCTCGGCAAGCAGACCGGCGACAAGGCGCTGGCCGTCGCGCTCGATTACGTGCGCATGATCAAGAAGACGCCGATCGTCGTGAACGACTCGCGCGGCTTCTACGCCAACCGCTGCGTGCTCGCTTACATCCAGGAAGGTCATCTGATGCTCCTGGAAGGCATTCCGGCGGCCCTGATCGAGAACGCGGCGCGCATGGCCGGCATGCCGGTCGGGCCTTTGTCGCTCAACGATGAGACGGGCGTCGACCTGGGGCTCAAGATCCTGCGCGCCACCGAGGCCGATCTCGGCCCCGCCGCGATCAATCCGGGGCAGAAGAAACTTCTGGAAGACATGGTCGAGAAGCTCGGCCGCTTCGGCCGCAAGAACGGCAAGGGCTTCTACGATTATCCGCAAGGCCAGCCGAAGAAGTTGTGGCCCGGCCTTGCCGATCTGCTGTCGAAAAAGCTCTCGCGCGATGACGTCGACGCGATCGACGTCGAGGAGTTGAAGCAACGCTTCCTGGTGGTGCAGGCGGTCGAGGCCGCGCGCACCTTCGAGGAGAAGGTGGTCGTCGATGTGCGAGAGGCTGACGTCGGCTCGATCCTCGGTTTCGGCTTTGCGCCGTTCTCCGGTGGGACGCTGTCGTACATCGACATGATGGGCACGAAGAACTTCGTCGCGCTGTGCCGGACATTCGAGACGAAATACGGCGCGCGTTTCGCGCCGCCCAAGCTGCTCATCGAGATGGCCGAGAAGAATGAGACTTTCTACGGCCGCTTCGCGCCGCCGAAGCAGAAGGAAGCGGCTTAGCGTCGTCCTCGTGCAGGCGAGGACCAATACACCGCGCAATCTCGATAGGTCTGGGGTTATGGGTCCCGGCTCGCGCCGCGCTTTGCGCGGCTTGGCCGCCGGGACGACAGGCTAACGAGGCTCCGCCGGGCAGATTTCCGCACTCTCAATTGACCTGGATCAATCCCGGGGCCCGGGCCGCCTGACAGTATCGCTCGCAACTATTTTGTTGGGACGATCCGATGCGCTTTTTCGATGCGATCTGGGACTTCTTCGAGAAGTTCGCCGACCATCTCGCCGCCCGGCGCCGTCTGTCACGATTTACCTGCGGCGACTGCGATCGGCATAATCAGTGCGGCTTGCCGCCGAGCGATCGGTGCGCGGTGAGGATGGCGCAGATCGCTCGCGATGGCGACCATTCGCGATCGCGTTCACTTGATGCCGTCTATTGACGGCCGCCGTGTTTCAGCGCGCTACATGACCACCGTCAGCCGCTTCGCCGCGCGGGTGATGCCCGTATAGAGCCAGCGCGCGCGGCTATCCTGAAACGCATAAGACTCGTCGAACAGCACGACGTCGTCCCACTGCGAGCCCTGCGCCTTGTGCACGGTCAGTACATAGCCGTAGTCGAACTCGTCGTAGGGCTTGCGCCGCTGCCAATCGAGTTGCTCGAGGCCGCCGGTAAAGCATTCCGGCCGCACCGAGACCTTCACGCCGCGCCGCGCCGTTTCGTCGTCCGGCAGCAGATGCATGGTCATGATGCCGGTCTTGCGTGCGCCGCGATCCTTCACCGACCACAGGCCGCCGTTGAACAGGCCCTTTTTGCGGTTATTGCGCAGGCAGACGAGCTTGTCGCCGGCCGAGGGAAATTCGCCGTCGAAGCCGCGCCGTTCGCGCATGCGGTTGTTATAAGCGCGTCGCGTTGCGTTCCGCCCGACCAGCACCTGGTCGGCGTCGAGCACGCGCTGCGGATCGAGGTTACTCTTGGCGACCACCTCGGTCTCGCCGTAACGCCCGGGCTCGAGGTACTCGCCGGCGCGCACATCCATCGACAGCCGCACGATCGGATCGTCCTGCGCCTGCCGGTGCACCTCGGTGAGCATGGCGTCCGGCTCGGCCTCGGTGAAGAAGCCGCCGCCCTGGATCGGCGGCAGCTGCGCCGGATCGCCCAGCACCAGCAGCGGCACGCCGAACGACAGGAGGTCTTTACCAAGCTCGGCATCCACCATCGAGCACTCGTCGATGATGATCAACGCGGCCTTGGAGGCCGGCGCCTCGTCCCACAAATCGAAACTCGGAATCTCGTCGCCGCTCTCGCGCGTCCGGTAGATCAGCGAGTGGATCGTCGAGGCGCCGTGGCAGCCTTTGCCGCGCATCACCGAGGCCGCCTTGCCAGTGAAGGCGGCATATTTCACGTCACCATCGACATGCTCGGCGATGTGCTTGGCGAGGGTGGTCTTGCCGGTACCGGCATAGCCGAACAGGCGGAAAACGGGCGGCGTGCCGTTTTCGCCCGGCTTGTCTTTGAGCCAGCGGGCGACGGTTTCCAGCGCAGCGTCTTGATGGGGAGTGAATTGCGGCATGGGGCCAAATCAATAGCAATTACTGCGACGAGGTAAAGAACAAAATATGAACCATGAGTTGTCTTCGGGGCCGTCATCTCTTTAGCGCGCCTCGCGCGCTGCGGTTTCGGGCTTTGGATAAGGACAATTTCACATCAATCAGAGGTCTATAGTTCTGATGCATCTAAACTGAGAGTTATGTATTCTTTGTGCACCGCATTATTCGACCTTCGGGGCGTAGCTTGTGAGAGGGCCCATCATTCGCAAGATCGCCGGCTTTGTGGTCGCCGTGCTGGCGGGCGTTCTCGCTTATCTTTGCTTCTGGCCGGTTCCAGCAGAACCCGTGTCGTGGTCGGCGCCGCTGGCGCCGGGCTTTACGGGCGCTTATGCGCCGAACACACGTTTGGCCGGTCTGCGTATGATCGACACCGGCAATGAGGTCGGTCCCGAGCACATCGCGATTGGAAAGGACGGCAAGCTCTACGCCGCGATGTTGAGCGGCAATCTCATTCGCATGGACCAGGACGGCGGCAACCGCGAGGTCTTCGCCAATACCGGCGGGCGCGTGCTCGGCTTCGACTTCGATGCACAGGGCCGCATGATTGCCGCGGACGCCATGAAGGGGCTGCTGGCCATCGGCGCGGACCGGCGCGTGATCCTGCTGACCGATCGCATCAGCGCCAACGATCCGATCGGCTACGCCAATTCCGTCGCCGCGGCGCCGGACGGAACGATCTATTTTACACAGTCATCCACACGCTTTTTGCCCGCACAATGGGGCGGCACCTATGCGGCGAGCGTGCTCGACATCATCGAGCAATCGGCGACCGGCCGTGTGCTGGCCTACGACCCGGCGACCGGAAAAACGCGGATCGTGGCTCATGGCCTGTCATTCGCTAACGGGATCGCGATGGGCGCCGACGGCCACACATTGTTTGTGAACGAGACCGGTCGCTATCGCCTCTGGAAGATCGACGGTCGCGCGAACAACCTCAACGTCCAAAGCGGATCGCCGCAGGCGCGCGTCTTGCTCGACAACCTGCCGGGCTATCCGGACAACCTGATGCGCGGCCGCGATGGCCGTATCTGGGTCGGGCTGTTCAGACCGCGCAATCCGGCGGCGGACTCGCTAGCCGAGAAGCCGTTCCTGAGAAAGGTGCTGCTGAGGTTGCCGCGCTTCCTCCTCCCGCTTGGCAAGCCGTATGGACACGTCTTCGCCATCGACGAGGACGGCCGTGTCACGGTCGATCTGCAAGATCCGAGCGGCGCCTATCCTGAAACCACGGGAGCGACCGAGACGGCGGATCGCCTCTACATTCAAAGTCTGCATGCGCATGGAATGGGCTGGCTGCCGCGGCGTTCCGGGAGCGAGCGGCCTGACGGCTCCAAACGCAACGACGGATTCTGACGAAGGCCGGCCCGGCTCGGCTTTTTAGGGCATCGCGGCCTCAACGGGCTTGGGAGAGCATCATGAAAGACGCTACGCCGGAGCAGAAAAGGCTTGGCTTCCGCATTCATGTAATCGCTTTCGACGTCCGCGAGATCACATGACGCCGCCTTCCTCCGGCTATCAAAGAGCTGGCGCAATGGCGCATGTCTCCGCCATCGCCGGCATGGCGGTGCTGCTGCTCGTCTGCGCGATGCCGTCCGGCGATGCCGCGGCCCAGTCAGCAGGCACGCTGGAGGAAATCTACATCCTCCGCAGCATCAGGGAACGGCATGAACCTGCCGATAACTGGTGTTCTTCCGCCAGAACGGGTTTCGAGCCGTTTGCAAAGGATGCGGAACGTTTCTTTTCGTTTTGGAGTCTTCGGGTGCAGCCTGAAGACGGGAAAGTCGTTCAAACGCAGGACAGGCGTGTCGCCGAATTGCGCGCTTGCTTTGGCGCGACCAGCGAACGCGCGCGCCAGAACTTTTATGCCGAAGTCCGGCTCGGCTCGATTTCATTTCAGGGCAACGGCGAGTGCCTCGCGCTCAAGATCGATTTTCCGGAAGCAGGTCTCTTCCCGGTTCGCTGTCAGCTCGTCCTGAGCGGGCTGCCGGCACCCTATGTCGGCGGGCTGTTGACGACGAATACGATGACAAGCCAAGCCGCCTTTGGCGGTGACACCAATCCTCGCGGATACACCCAAGCGTCGATCGCCACGATCCGCCTCTGGAAATCCAGATAATCTGAGTGCTGCGCTGTCCCGGACGACGATCTGGCGCCAAAAAAGTGGGGGGAGGGATCCTATGATCCTTGCCTCCGTCATTCGCACGTCATAATATGTCGATATGTCTCGACATATGGACGACACAGAGGCGCAATTGGCCTTTGCCGCTTTGGCGCAGCCGACCCGGCTGAAGGCTTTCCGCAAACTGATCGCCGCGTACCCGGAAGGGCTGCCGGCGGGCGAGATCGCCGACGTCTGCGAAGTGCCGCACAACACCATGTCCACGCATCTCACGGTCCTGACCCGCGCCGGCCTGATCACGGTTGAGCGGGACGGGCGGGTGATGAACTACCGGGCCAACGTTCCCGGCTTTCGTGGGCTGATCCGGTTTCTCGCCACCGATTGCTGCGGCGGGCGGCCGGAAATGTGCGGCGATCTTGCCCGGCTAATCCCTGAGGAAGTCGAGGACATGAAGGACGACACGATGTCACCCGCATTCAATGTGCTGTTTCTCTGTACGCAAAATTCCGCCCGCTCGATCATCGCCGAAGCGCTGCTGCAAAAGATCGGCAAAGGCCGCTTCAATGCCTATTCCGCGGGCTCCGATCCCGCACCCGGGCCAATGCCTCAAGTCATCGAGCGACTGAAGACGTTCGGCCATGATGTCTCTCATTTGCGCAGCAAATCGTGGAACGAGTTCACGGGTCCGAATGCGCCGAAGATGGATTTCATCATCGCGCTTTGCGACACCCTGGATGGACAGGTGTGTCCGGACTTCGGTGACAAGGCTGTTACTGCCGCCTGGCCGTTGCCGGATCCCGCCAAGTTCACCGGTTCGGCCACCGAACGCGCGACGCTTCTCAACGAGCTTTACGCCATGATTCGCCGCCGGCTGGAGATATTTACCAGCCTGCCGCTTGCTTCCCTCGACAAGATGGCGGTGCAGGTGCGGCTTGACGAGATCGGCGACACGCAACGCGTTGCGCCCTGAGCAGAGTGTAGACGATGGCGATCGGCATTAATGGCATGGGCCGCATCGGGCGGCTCGCGCTTCGCGCGGCATTCGGCGGTCTGTATCGTCCCGAGGACGATCCGCGCGCCAATAATCGGCTCGACATCGTACACGTGAACGAACTCAAGGGCGGGGCGGCTGCGACCGCGCATCTCCTGGAGTTCGACAGCATTCATGGCCGTTGGCGCGGCGCTTTCGGCGTCGAGGATGAGCGCGCGATCACGATCGACGGCCGTCGCATGAGCTTCAGCGCGGCGGCCGAACCCGGCGATGTGGCGTGGGGCGATCTCGGCTGCGACATCGTCCTGGAATGCACAGGCAAGTTTCTCAAGCCGGAACAGCTTCAGGTCTATTTCGACAGAGGGGTGAAGCGGGTCATCGTCGCGGCGCCGGTCAAGGACGATCGTGCTCTGAACATCGTCGTCGGGGTCAATGACCATCTTTACGACCCCGCGCGGCACCGGTTGCTTACCGCCGCGTCCTGCACGACCAACTGCCTCGCGCCGGTTGTGAAGGTCGTGCACGAGGCGATCGGCATCCGGCACGGCCAGATCACGACCATTCACGATCCCACCAACACCAATGTCGTGGTCGATGCGCCGCACAAGGATTTGCGCCGCGCCCGCTCGGCCATGCTGTCGCTGCAGCCGACCACGACCGGCAGCGCTACCGCGATCGCGCTCATCTATCCCGAACTGAAGGGCAAGCTGAACGGCCACGCGGTCCGTGCGCCCGTGCTCAATGCCAGCCTCACCGACTGCGTGTTCGAGCTGAACCGGCCGACGACCGTGACCGAAGTCAACGCGCTGTTCGACGCCGCCGCCAAGGGGCCGCTCGCCGGCGTTCTCGGCATCGAGCACCGGCCGCTGGTATCGGCGGACTACAACAACGACACGCGCAGCTCGATCGTTGATGCGCTCTCGACGATGGTCACTGACGAGACGCTGCTGAAGGTCTATGCTTGGTATGATAACGAGGTCGGCTACGCCTGCCGCATGGTCGATCTCGCCAACATCGTCCTCGAGGCAGGCGTGTGATGTCGACGGTCAGGAACTATCTCATCGTCACCGCATCCTATTGGGGCTTTACGCTCACCGACGGCGCCTTGCGCATGCTGGTGCTGCTGCACTTCTTCCAGCTCGGCTACACGCCGTTCACGCTCGCTTTCCTGTTCCTGCTCTATGAGGCTGCGGGCATCGCCGCCAATCTCGGCGGCGGCTGGCTTGCCTCTCGCTTCGGCATTCCGCGCATGCTCGCGGTTGGACAGTCGCTGCAGATCGCGGGCCTCATCATGCTCTCGGCGCTCGATCCTTCCTGGAGCGCCGCCGCCTCGGTCGCCTGGGTCGTGGGCGCGCAGGGCATTGCCGGCGTCGCCAAGGACGTCACCAAGACCGCCTCCAAATCGGCGATCAAAGCGACCTCCGCCGAAGGCAGCGGTCAGTTGTTCAAGTGGGTGGCCTGGTTCACCGGCTCGAAGAACGCCATGAAAGGCATCGGCTTTTTTGTCGGCGGCTTGCTGCTCGAGCTCGTCGGCTTCCGGCCCGCGCTCTGGCTGATGGCAGGATTGCTGGCGGTCATCCTGGTGGCCGGACTGGTTCTGCTGCCGCGCGCGCTCGGCAAAGCCAAGTCCTCCAAGAGCGTCAAGGAGCTGTTCGGCAAATCGCGCGGCGTCAATCTGTTGGCCGCCGCGCGCATCTTCATGTTCGGCGCGCGCGATGTCTGGTTCGTCGTGGGGTTGCCGGTCTTTCTCTATGCCAATGGCTGGCGCTTCCTCGAGGTCGGCGGCTTCCTCGCCGCCTGGACCATCGCCTATGGCGGCATCCAGGCTCTTGCGCCGGCGCTGGTGACGCGCAGTCCCGACGGGCTGAGCCGGGAAATCCCCGCGGCCAGGCTGTGGGCCGGGTTGCTGGCCGCGGTTCCCGTCGTGCTGGCCGTCGTCATGCAGACGTCGGGGCTGTGGCGGCCGGACATCATTCTCGTCACCGGTCTTGCGCTATTCGGCCTGCCCTTCGCGGTGAATTCGGCGCTGCACTCTTATTTGATCCTGGCTTATGCCGGATCGGAAAAGGCGGCGGAGGACGTCGGCTTCTATTACGCCGCCAATGCGACCGGACGTTTGATGGGGATCATGCTCTCAGGGCTGCTCTATCAATATGGTGGCATGACCGCGTGCCTCGTCGGCTCGGCCGTGATGCTGGCGGTGTGCTGGCTGGTCACGTTCCTGCTTCCGACCGCGGCACAATCGCCCGTGCCCCGCCAACGGCTGGCCTGAGAGACATTCATGTCCAAGTTCGAACGCTATCTCACCCTCTGGGTCGCGCTCTGCATCGTGGCCGGCATCACGCTCGGCCATCTCATCCCGCCGGTCTTCCGGGCCATCGGCGCGGCCGAGATCGCGCGCGTCAATCTCCCGGTCGCGGCGTTGATCTGGCTGATGATCGTGCCGATGCTGATCAAGATCGACTTCGCCGCGCTCACCCAGGTGAAGGAGCACTGGCGCGGCATCGGCGTCACTTTGTTCATCAACTGGGCGGTGAAGCCGTTCTCGATGGCCGCGCTCGGCTGGCTGTTCATCGGCACTCTGTTCCGGCCTTATCTGCCGGCCGAGCAGATCAACTCCTACATCGCCGGCCTGATCTTGCTCGCCGCCGCGCCTTGCACCGCTATGGTGTTCGTGTGGAGCAACCTCACCAAAGGCGAGCCGCATTTCACGCTGTCGCAGGTGGCACTCAACGACACCATCATGGTGTTCGCCTTCGCGCCCATCGTCGGGCTCTTGCTCGGCCTTTCGGCCATCACGGTGCCGTGGGACACTTTGGTGCTGTCGGTCGTGCTCTATATCGTCGTGCCGGTGCTCGCCGCGCAATTGCTACGCCGGTATCTGCTTGCCACGGGAGGCAAGCCGGCGCTCGACCGCCTGCTCGCCAGACTGCAGCCTTTATCGCTGGTCGCGTTGCTGGCGACCCTGGTGCTCTTGTTCGGCTTCCAGGGCGACCAGATCCTGGCGCAGCCTTTGGTCATCGCGCTCTTGGCGGTGCCGATTCTGATCCAGGTCTATTTCAATGCCGGCTTGGCTTACGTACTGAACCGGCTCGCCGGCGAGCAACATTGCGTCGCGGGCCCCTCGGCCCTGATCGGCGCCAGCAATTTCTTCGAGCTGGCGGTGGCCGCCGCCATCAGCCTGTTCGGCTTTAATTCCGGTGCGGCGCTGGCGACCGTGGTCGGCGTTTTGATCGAGGTGCCGGTGATGCTGACGGTGGTGGCGATCGTCAACCGCAGCCGCGACTGGTACGAGCGCCGCGCCAAACTGGGGCCGGCATCCGGGCCGGCCTGACGGCGCGCATCGTAAAATATCGTCACTTGACAGCTTTCGGAGCCTTGCGAATCGGCGGGGCGGTCCTAGGCGCCTCCCGCATTGCCCTTTGCGCCGCCACATGTTTAAGGTCGCGACCGTTTTTTGCCGGACCTCTCTATGGCTCGTGACCAGATCGATATGACCCCGATCGAGACGCGCGACGAACTCGTCGCCTGGCTCGAAAAAGGCTGCAAGCCGAAGGAGCAATTCCGCGTCGGCACCGAGCACGAGAAATTCGCCTTCCTGATTGAGGACCACCGGCCGGTGCCCTATGCCGGCCGCCGTTCGATTCGCTCTCTGCTTGAGGGCATGCACGACCTCCTGGGCTGGGACCCGATCATGGAGGGCGAGAACATCATCGGCATGTTCGACGTCACCGGCGGTGGTGCCATCTCTCTGGAGCCGGGCGGCCAGTTCGAGCTCTCCGGCGCGCCGGTCGACAATGTGCATCAGACCGCGTCGGAGCTGTTCGCGCATCTCGCGCAGGTGCGTGAGGTGGCCAAGCCCTTAGGCATCGGCTTCCTCGGGCTGGGCATGACTCCCAACTGGAGCCGTGCGGACATCCCGGTGATGCCCAAGGGGCGCTACCGCATCATGACCCAATACATGCCGAAGGTCGGCAAATACGGCCTCGACATGATGTACCGGACCTGCACGGTGCAGGCGAACCTCGACTTCTCCTCCGAAGCCGACATGGTCAAGAAGCTGCGCGTGTGTCTGGCGCTGCAGCCGGTCGCCACCGCGCTCTTCGCCAACTCGCCCTTCACCGAAGGCAAGCCGAACGGCTTCCTGTCGATGCGGTCGCAGATCTGGACCGACACTGACAACAACCGCGCCGGCATGCTGCCCTGGGCTTTCGAAGACGGCATGGGCTTCGAGCGCTGGGTCGATTACGCGCTCGACGTGCCGATGTATTTCGTCAAGCGCGGCGATGACTACATCGACGTCTCGGGCAAGTCGTTCCGCGATTTCTTCGCCGGCAAGCTCGACACGCTGCCGGGCGAGCGTCCGACCATCTCCGACTGGGCCAATCATCTCTCGACGATCTTCCCCGAGGTGCGGCTCAAGCGTTACCTCGAAATGCGCGGCGCCGATGGCGGCCCGTGGCGGCGGCTGCCGTCGATGTCGGCTTATTTCGTCGGTCTCCTGTATGACGACGACGTGCTCAATGCTTGTTGGGATATCGTCAAGGACTGGACGGCGGAAGAACGGCAGAAGCTGCGCAACGACGTGCCGCTGCGCGGCTTCCGCGCCGAGATCCGCAACACCAATGTGCTCACTTTGGCGCAGGAGACGCTGCGGCTCGCGCGTCGCGGCCTGCAGAAGCGGCAGCGGCTCGATCGCAACGGCCGCGACGAGACGCGCTACTTGCGTCCGCTCGAGGAATCGATCGCGCGCGGCATCACGCCGGCCGAGGAGCTGCTCGAGAAGTATTTCAATGAATGGAATGGATCGGTCGATCCGATTTTCGACGAGTATGCGTATTAGATGACTGTCGTCCCGGGCGACTGAGCGTTAGCGAAGGAGGCCCGGGACCCATACGCCGCAGTCTATCGACAGGGCAGGGGCTATGGATCCCCGCTTTCGCGGGGACGACAGAGAAGCATCATGGCCAAATCCACGCCTGCCACGCTCGCGCTGCAAAAGGCCAAGGTCGCCTTCGATCTGCACGAATACGACTACGATCCCAGCGCGACGCGCATCGGCATGCAGGCGGCGGAAGCGCTCGGCATCGAGCCGGCGCGCCTGCTCAAGACCTTGATGGCCAAAGCCGGCGACGAAGTGGTCTGCGTGCTGGCGCCGTCCGACCGCGAAGTGAATCTGAAGAAGCTCGCCGCCGCCGCCGGCGCCAAGAGCGCGGCGATGATGGGCGCGGCCGATGCCGAGCGCATCACCGGCTATCATGTCGGCGGTATCTCGCCGTTCGGCCAGAAGAAGCGCGCGCGTGTGTTCATCGAGCAGTCGGCGCTGACGTTTCCACGCGTCGTCTGCAATGGCGGCCGTCGCGGCTTGCAGGTGGAACTGGCGCCGGGGGATTTGGTGCGGGTGCTGAACGCGACAGCGGCGGAGATTACGTGATTGTCGTCCCCGCGAAGGCGGGGACCCAGTACTCTGTGACCTATCGATAAGCTGCGGCGTACTGGATCCCGGCTCGCGCTCGCTGACGCTCGCTTGGCCGGGATGACAGCCAAGCCGTCACTCCGCCGCCTGCGCTTCCGACAGGTTATCGAGCGACGAGACGATGTGCTCGGCCAAGGCATCGGCCAAGGCTGTGCGCTCATGCGCGTTGCGTACCAGCCCGACATGACAGGCCGGCAATTCGGGAAAACCATCGGCGGCGGTGAGCACACGCATGCCGGGGCGCAGGCCGGATTCGGCCAACACCGAGACGGCGAAGCCCGACAACACGGCGGCGGCCACCGCGCCGGCATTCGAGCTCGAATAGAGCACACGATAAGGCCGCCCGACGGCTTCCATCTTGTCGATCGCGGCGCGCCGCCACGAGCATGTCGGCCGCCCGAGCGCGAGCGGCAACGGCTGCTCCGCGTGCGTCGAGTGGCGGTTCGACGTCACCCATAGCAGCCGCTCGCGCCGGAACGTCTCCGAGGCGCGCTTGGATTCGCAATTGGTGACGATGGCGAGATCGATCTCGTTGGCGTCGATGCGCTCCAACAGGTCGATCGACGGCTCGCAGATCACGGTCAGCTCGACGCCGGGATAGACGCGGGAAAAGCGCGCCATGATCTCCGGCAGATAACGGTCGGCGTAATCGTCCGGCACGCCGAGCCGCACGCGGCCCGACAGTTCGTCGTCGGAGAAGGCCGCCAAAGTTTCGACGTTGAGCTTCACGATGCGGCGCGCGTAATCGAGCAGCCGCTGGCCGTCTTCGGTCAGCTTCGACGCGCGGCCGTCACGCGCGAAGATCGCGCGCTCCAGCCGCTCCTCCAATCGCTTCATCTGCATCGACACCGCCGATTGCGTCTTGTTCACCACCTCCGCGGCGCGGGTGAAGCTGCCGGTCTCGGCGATGGCGATGAAGGTGCGTAACTGATCGACGTCGAGCAGCGCGGTCATGGTGCAACGTCCTGATGCGCCGGGGCTTCTTCGGCCGGCGGGGAATATCACTTCTTCTAATCGATCAGATTAAAAACATTCGTTTCACTAATCAATACCGCAGGCGCATGGTTCACCTCCGAGCCAAGCCGGAGGAATCGGGTGGGGCTTTCGGGTGGTTCCGGTGCCGGATTTGGGGCCGTGTGGTGCCCTAGAACCGCGAACTACGGGAGATTGAGATGAACGCGAATTACCCCGTCCTACCCATCGCCGCCGGTGTGCTGCTGCGTGCCTCTGCCTCTGTGCTGGCCGTGACGACCGGCTGGGCGAGGCACATTGCCCGCGCTCACCGCCATCGCCGCGAGGCGGCGATGCTGGCCGGTCTCGACCGCCGCATGCTGGCTGACATCGGCATCACCCGCAGCGACGTGCGCGATGCCTTCTCGGAGCCGTTCTGGGAGGACCCGACCGCGCTGTTGCGCGAGCGAGCGCTGGAGCGGCGCTGGAATCGGGTGCTGATGCGCAGCGAACTGGCGGAGCGCACGGAGCCCGGCTTTCGCCGGCCGCCGACCGATCGCCCGGCCCGCCAGGCGATGTGACGAATTAAGCCAAACGGCCGATCCCTCTCATCGGCCGCCGATCCGACCCCCGCGAAAATCCCCTCTCGCGACCGGATCCAAGCGCCCGCTGGCCCCTCCGGCGGGCGCTTCTCTTTTGTACGGTGGCAAGCCGCCCTATTGCCGCACTGCCAAATCCGCCGCCGCCGCATTAGATTAGGCGTCGGGGGAAGCGAGGCAGCGGCAAGGATCGGGCGCGGGCGCATGCGATTTCTTTTGAGGTTACGCGGCGCGCTGGCTTTGTTCGCGCTGTGCGGCGCGTGGGTTATTGCCTCGGCTTGGGCCGGCGCGGCGCAGGCGCAGACCGGTTTCGACCGGTTCGGCGGCGATTATTTCCGCTTCGAGGTGCGCAACGGCGATCCCAATGTCTGCGCCGCGCGTTGCGAGCGCGACGCGCGCTGCCGCGCCTGGAGCTTCTCCTATCCGCGCACGGCAGCCGGCCCGGCGACCTGCTGGCTGAAGAATCAGGTGCCGGCGCGGGTGGAGAACAAATGCTGCGTGTCCGGCGTGCGCGGCGCCGGCGTCATCGAGCCGCGGCAGGGGCCGATCGAATTCTCGATCGACCGGCTGGGCGGCGATTATCGCTATGTCGATCTGCCGGCGGACGGCACCGACGAGAGCTGTCAGGCGATCTGCAAAGGCGAGGACCGCTGCCGCGCCTGGACTTTCGTGCGCCCCGGCTACATCTCGCCGGCGCCGCGCTGCTATCTCAAGGACCGGATCACCCGCCCGCGCGCCAAGCCGTGCTGCATCTCGGGGGTGGTGAAGTAGTGGGGCGCGTCAGAAGCCGGTGAACAAGAGAACGAGCGCCGCGATGATGGCAGCTCGGTCGCGCGCAATAGAGGCGCATGCTTTGCCAATCGCGTTCTTAGGTACGGCCGTCAACTGTTGGATGACCAATACGAACGGCTGGCCGTCAACATTGACCTGGGGATTAAGACGATCGACGAATCTCCTTGAAGCCGCCGGCTCGAGCGGAGCCACCACAATCGTATCAATGTGGTAGGTCAGCAAATCACTTTGAAGAAGAGCGAGAAACGGTTGCCGGTCGCGGCTGCGTGGAGAAGGGTTCGGTACGACATCGAACTGCCTCATCGGCGTTCACAGCAGGCCAAGATCGTCCGATAGTAAACCATGCTGTGCTACCGAAGCATTGTACTGTGCAAAGGCAGTTTTGTTGTCTTCCACCCAGCGCTTCTCCGCATCCGACCCCACCATGGAGCGCAGGCTGCGTTCCAAGGTCTCAGACAAGTCGATATGCAAGCGGCTGGCTTCGTCGAGGAGCTCAGCCTCGACGAGAACATTCACTGTTCGCTTGCCGGCTTGCTCGCCCATGATGGAATCTCCGAACGCAATAGTAGTGCGCCTTTCCGGCGACGACAAGCCGCTCGCGTTTCGCGGGCGACGTTGTTTCAGTGCACCGCGCTGAAGAAACGCGACAGCCGCAAGCCCTGCGGCCAGGTCCAGACCGGCTGGCTCTTCATACCGAGATCCCACGAACCGACGATCGCATCGACGCGGCCGACCAGATTGGCGACGGGCAGCATGCCGACGCCGCCCATGCGCAAGGGCACACGGCTGTCGGCGGAGTTGTCGCGGTTGTCGCCCATGACGAACAGGTTATCCGGCGGCACGACGGTCTCGGCCATGTTGTCGAGCGGGTTGTCGTCGGTGAGCTTGAAGATCGTATGCTTGCGGCCGCTCGGCAACGTTTCAATGAAACGCGCGGCGGCGATCGCGCTGCCGTCCTCGCGTTCCGCGGCGCCGTTGCCGTCGGGCGCGATGCCGACCGGCTCGCCATTGATGATGACGCGGCCGTCGCGCAGCGCGACGCGGTCGCCCGGCAGGCCGATCACGCGCTTCACCCAGACTTGCGAGCGGTCGCCCGGCCAGCGGAAGACAACGACATCGCCGCGCTGCGGCAGCGCGCCCATCAGGCGCTTGCTGTCGGGCAGTGTGATGAAAGCGGGCAGGGAAGCCGCGTTGTAACCGTAAGGGTATTTGGTGGCGAGCAGTTCGTCGCCGATCAGCAGCGTTGGTTCCATCGAGCCGGACGGCACATAGAACGGCTCGGCGATGGCGGTCTTCGCCGCCATCACCACGAGCACGATGACGACGATGTCGCTGACGCTCTTGAACCAGCTTTGCGCGCGCGGTTTGTTGCTGCTCACCGCTTTGGGTTCAGTCGTGCTGTTTGTTTTGCGCATGATTTTTTCCGGAAACCGGTTTCCCTTTTTCGGGATCATGCGCTACGCGGTGCCGCCGACGGTGATCTTGTCCATGCGCAAGGTCGGCTGGCCGATGCCGACCGGCACGCCCTGGCCGTTCTTGCCGCAGGTGCCGATGCCCGGATCGAGCGCGAAGTCGTTGCCGACCATGGTGATGCGGCGCATGTCGGTCGGCCCGTTGCCGATCAGCATGGCGCCCTTCACCGGCGCGGTGACCTTGCCGTTCTCGATCTTGTAGGCCTCGGTGCACTGGAACACGTACTTGCCCGAGGTGATGTCGACCTGGCCGCCGCCGAAGTTCACGGCATAGAGGCCGTTCTTCACCGAGGCGATGATCTCCTCGCGCGGTTTGTCGCCGCCAAGCATATAGGTATTGGTCATGCGCGGCATCGGCACATGCGCGTGGCTCTCGCGCCGGCCGTTGCCGGTCGGCTTCATGCCCATCAGGCGCGCGTTCTGCCGGTCCTGCATGTAGCCGACCAGGATGCCGTCCTCGATCAGCACAGTGCGGTTGGTCGGCGTGCCCTCGTCGTCGATCGACAGCGAGCCGCGGCGCGACTGGATGGTGCCGTCGTCGACCACGGTGACGCCCTTGGCCGCCACCTGCTGGCCCATCAGGCCGGCAAAGGCGGAGGTTTTCTTGCGGTTGAAGTCGCCTTCGAGGCCGTGGCCGACGGCTTCGTGCAGCATCACGCCCGGCCAGCCGGCGCCCAGGACGACGTCCATCTCGCCGGCGGGGGCCGGCACGGCGTCGAGATTGACCAGCGCCTGGCGCACCGCCTCGTCGACGGCGTTCTGCCAGGACTGCGTGGTGATGAAGCGCTCATAGCTCTCGCGGCCGCCGAAACCGAACGAGCCGGTCTCCTGCCGGTCGCCGTCGCCGGTCACGACCGAGACGTTCAAGCGCACCAGCGGACGGATGTCCCGATAGGTCTCGCCGTCGCCGCGCAGGATCTCGACCACCTGCCAAGTGGCTGCCAGGCTTGCGGAAACCTGCCGCACGCGGGGGTCTTTGGCGCGCGCATAAGCGTCGATCTCTTCCAGCACCTTTACTTTTGTCTCGAACGACGGCTCCCCCAGCGGGTTCTCGTCGCCATAGAGCTTGCGGTTGGTGCGCGCGGGCGCGTCGGCATAAGCGCCGCTGTAGCCGCCATTGACCGCGCGCACGGCCTCGGCGGCGCGCGCCAGCGCCGCTTCCGATACGTCGGACGCGTGGGCAAAGCCAACGGCTTCGCCCTTCACGGCACGCAGACCGAAACCTTGCGAGGTGTCGTAGGTCGCCTGCTTCAGGCGCCCGTTGTCGAATAGCAGCCCCTCGGACTGCTTGTATTCCAGGAACAATTCGCCGTCGTCGGCGCCTTCCAGCCCGCGCCCAAGCAACTGACGCACCTTGGCCTTGTCGAGACCGGCGCGGTCGATGAGCGAGGAAAGTGCTGGATCCATGACTGTTCTCCGGGTGGCGCCTTTAGGCCATGAGATAGGCACTTTGGGGCGATTTGGCGAGGGCCCGCGCCGACATCGGCGCGAGCCCTCGTTCCTCGGAAAACAGCCGTTTTGCCGTGGATCAGGCGGCCTGGCCCTTCAAGGCGGGGTAGTCGGTGTAGCCCTTCGGGCCCGGCGTGTAGAACGTGCTCATGTCCGGTGGGTTCTCGGCGGCGGCCGCTTTCCAGCGTTCCACCAGGTCGGGATTGGCGAGGAAGGCGCGGCCCACGGCAATGAGGTCCGCCTTCTTGGCGGCGAGGTCGGCTTCCGCGCGCTTCGCATTGTAGCCGCCGGACAGGATCAGCGTGCCTTTGAAGGCATCGCGGTAGATCGTCTTGATCTTCTCCGGCACCGGCGGCGCGCCCATCGCGCCGTGGTCGACCAGATGGATATAGACCAAGGCTTTCTGGTTCAGCGCCCGCGCGAGATAGGCATAGTCGGCTTCCATCTCCGGATAGTCGGGCATGTCGTTGAATACCCCGTAGGGCGAGAAGCGAATGCCGACCTTGTCCTTACCGATGGCGGCGATCGCCGCGTCGGCGACCTCGAGCACGAAGCGCGCGCGGTTCTCGATCGAGCCGCCGTATTTGTCGGTACGCTTGTTCGAGTTTGGCCGGATGAACTGCTCGAGCAAATAGCCATTGGCTGCGTGCAGCTCGATGCCGTCGAAGCCGGCGGCGACCGCGTTCTTGGCGCCTTGCGTGAACTCATCGATGGCGTGCTTCACATCGGCTTCGCTCATCGCCTTCGGCGTCGGGAAGGCCTTCATGCCTTCGGCATCGGTGTAGAGCTCGCCGGCGGCGGCGATGGCGGAGGGCGCGAGAACTTCAGCGCCTTTCGGCAGATTGAGCGCATGGCCGATGCGGCCGGTATGCATCAACTGGATGAAGATCTTGGCGCCGCGCGCGTGTACGGCGTCGGTCACCTTCTTCCAGCCGGCGACCTGCTCCTGCGAGAAGATGCCGGGAATACGGGGATAGCCCAGGCCATTGGGGGAGGGGGAAGTGCCTTCGGTGACGATCAACCCGGCGGAGGCGCGCTGTGCGTAATACTCGGCCATCAGATCGTTCGGCACATTGCCGACGGCGCGGCTGCGTGTCATCGGCGCGATGACGAGGTGGTTCTGCAGGGTGAGCCCGCCAAGCTTGGCGGGAGAGAAAAGAATCGACATCGTCGTAGCGCTCCGTGTCGTCGTCGAAAAGTATCCGGCAATGTCGACATGGGTGCGCTTGTGCAGCGCCACAAGTGGCCAACCGCTACGACCAAAGCATAGGAACAGCAAGTATACTTAAATACACGCGACTGTGATGCTTGACGCGCCGCTAGCCGGCGCGTGTCGCCAGCCAGATCACATGTTTGGCGCCGCGCCGCGCTTTGCTGGCGCGCACGCCAAGCTCGTCAACCGTGAAGCCAGCCTTGCGCAGCCGCTGCGTGAAACGCGTATCCGGTCCCGACGACCATACCGAGAGCATTCCGCCAGGACGCAGCGCCGCCTGTGCCGCGTGCAGGCCTGTGAGGTCGTAGAGAGCGTCATTGCTCTCGCGTGTCAGGCCCTCGGGGCCGTTATCGACGTCGAGCAGGATCGCATCGAAACTTGCACTGCTGGCGCGGATCAGCGCGCCGACATCGGTCTCGCGAATATCGACGCGCGCATCGGTGAGACTGCCGCCGAAGACTTGAGCCATCGGCCCGCGCGCCCATTGAATCACGGCCGGCACCAGTTCTACGACCACGATCTCGGCGTCGGACGGAAGCGCACTCAGCGCGGCGCGCAAGGTGAAGCCCATGCCAAGACCGCCGATCAGCACGCGTGGCTGCTTGCGCTCGCGCAAGCGCTCGCAGGTGAGCGTTGCCAGCGCTTCTTCCGAGCCGCTGAGGCGGCTGTTCATCAACTCGTTGTTGCCGAGCATGATCGAGAATTCGTCGCCGCGCCGCTTGAGGCGCAACTCGCCGCCGCCCGGCACACGCGCCGTGTCGATGAGGGTCCAGGGGATCATGACGCGTTCTTTAGTCCGCGGGACGGCAGCTTGCCAGCCAAAGAATGCGTCCACGGTCTCGCGGTCACGCCGCCGTCGACGGCGCCGCGCTCGATGCGTTCTTGAATTGCTCATACGCATCGATGGCGTGGCTGGCATACATCACCGCCGGACCGGCGCCCATGTAGACGGCCATGCCCAACGTCTCCGTCACTTCGTCGCGCGTCGCGCCTTGCTCCAACGCGGCCTTGACGTGGAAGCCGATGCAGTCGTCACAGCGTACGGCGACCGCGATGGCCAACGCGATCAGCTCCTTGGTCTTGGTATCGAGCGCCTTGGGCGCAAGGGCGGCTTGCGCGATGCCGGCGAAGGCCTTCATGACATCCGGCGTGGCGGTGCGGAGATTCCGGATCTTCGCCGACATCTGCTTGGTGTGGTCGGGCCACTGCGTCATTACCGTCCTCCAATCGCTGCGTTCGCCGCCAAAAGTACGGCGACATATTCATGGATCTTCATATATGGAGGGGATGACGGCGGGTTTGACCTCGATCAAACGACGACCGTCCTGAGATGCTCAGTCGCGCGTGAAATCGACGCTCACCTCGCCGATCGGATCGACGGCGTGGCTGAACGCCGTTTCGTCCGCCTCGATCATTTGCGGTGGCGTAATCGAGCCGGTGATGATGATGTCGCCTGCCGACAACTTCTCGCCGAAGGCGGCAAGTGTGTCGGCGACCAGCGCGACGATGTCGATGAGCTTGCCGGTCAGGGCTTCAGGATCGCCGGTACGATTGGTCTCGATACCGCGCCGCGTGACGCGTGAGGTGAGGCCACGCACCTGTCCGCCCGGCTGGGTGTTGCCGCACAAGATGACATGACGTTGGAAGATATCGCCGGCGAGCACGACGTCGAGATTGTCCGGGGCCGGCACCGGGTCGAGATCGGCGAGTTCGATGGCCGGCAGAATTTCCTTGATCGCCGCCATCGTTTCGTCTGGCGCGCTGCCGGGCGCGAGATCCCGCGCCATGCGCACGGCGATTTCCGGTTCGGCGACCGGGCGCACATAGCCCTTAAGTGAGACCGTGCTGCCGGACAGCATAAGCGCCCGCTGCATCAGATAGCCGACCACGGGAGCTTCGATGCCGAGCTTCTGCATGGTGGCCGGCGCGCCCAGGCCCACCTTCCAGCCAAGCGGCTTTTCGCCCGCGGCGATCCGGGCCCGCCGCGTCGCCAATTGCGCGGTCATGCCTTTCTTGACGAGCGGGTGATCCCAGACGGGCATGTGATTTCCTTTCTGTCATTCCGGGGCGCGAGCGCAGCGAGCGAACCCGGAATCCAGAGCCAAGCGTGGTGTATTAATGCTCTGGATTCCGGGTCCGCGCCTTCGGCGCGTCCTGGAACGACGGATTACTTATGGCTCTCCAGATGGACTTCGTAGCCGGAGTCCTCGATCGAGCCGGCACCCATCCAGCCCCACACCAGCACGAC
>JANLJK010000340.1 GCA_029255525.1 Pseudolabrys sp. | reverse complement strand
GGATTATAGTCTAGCCGCAAATGCGGTCAATAGTCCTAGAAAGATATTTTTGCCTGCAGCGGTCCGTTCAGTCGACGCCGTTAGGCCCGCCGATGACCACCGTGCAGGTGCGCGCGGCATCGAAGCCGGTCGGCAGCGGCGGCGGTGGCGGCGGATTGTCGCCAGCCGCCCGCTGGAAGCCATCGACCAGCACGGCGATGCGATGCCGTTTCAGGAGGCTGAGCAGCGCGACCACGTTAAAGCGCACGATGCGCACATAAGGCCGGCACGACGATGTCGGGAACAGCCCCGAGGTGAGATAACGCGGCAGCGACAGGATCTCGCCGGACTCATAGACGCGGTCGATGCCCAAGGTGCGCTGGCGCAACTTCGTCTTGTCCGGCACCGACAGGAAGGCCGTCACTGGCGAGGGATTGAACGCGTAGACATATTTGATGCGCCGGTCGAGATAAGCGGCGAATTGCGCCAGCCCGCCGCCGAGCGAATGGCCGACCGCGATGATGGTGCCGTTGGGACAGACGCTCCGCGCATGCGAGACGATCGTCTTGATCGCGAACTTGACCTGCTCGTATTCGTCGGCTTGCGCCGTGCGCCAGAACCAGCGGAAGTTCGACAGCATGTCGCCAAGCTCGCCCCAATCGGTGCCGCGGAAGGCGATCACCGCCTCGCGGCAGCCGCGCGGCGACGCGCTGTTGGTCCACACATGGAAGCCGAGCCCGCCGGGGCAATCGCGGCCGGGCGGACAGACCTTGAAATCCGGCAGGCCCCATTTGCAGGTCCAGCCCGCCGGCGCCGCGGCCGGACAAACGCCGGCATCGTTGTCATAAGCAAGCTGCGCCATCCGCGCATAAGGCAGATAGAGCGCGGCGAATGGCTTCTCGTCCTTCTCCGCGTAAGCCGCCGTGCCGACGCCGACCGCCACCTTGCCGGGCCCGGCAGCGCAGGCGCTCAACAGCGCGCCCAAGGCGACGCAGAGCAACGCCGTCAGGATAGAACGAGCCTTGCTAGCACTTGCCCCGGCTGCCATGACCCGCCCCCGCGCGCACGACCTATGCGTGCATCAGAGCAAGAGCAGCCGACGGGGGCAAGGGGAAGCTTTCAACCACGCACAGGGCCGCGACCCGAGGTTGCAGCGCGCGCTATTTGGCGATATCATTTTGATATCAAATTTGGAGGACGCGGCATGGTCGACATTCTGGTCCGCAACGTCGACGAGGAAACCGCCCGCCGCCTGAAAGAGAAGGCGAAGGCCAAGGGCATCTCTGTCAGCGATACGGTGCGCGACATGATCAAGGCCGGCGTGAAGCCGAGCAAGGAAGAGGCCTGGGCGGCAGCGGATGCGATCCGCAAGAAGATCGGCAAGGTGTCCGGTGACTCGACCCAACTGATCCGTGAAGATCGCGACAATCAGGAACGTTACCGGTGACATTAGTCATCGACGCGAGCGTCGCGACCAAATGGGTACTGTCTGAGCCCGACTCCGACCGTGCCGCACAGTTGCGGGAGATTGAAAACGACTTCATCGCCCCTGCCCTCATCGTGGCTGAAATCGGCAATGCCATCTGGAAGCGCGTTACCTGGAAAGAGATCGCGCAAGACGATGCAGTGCGCGCCGCCGAAATTGCGGTGAGCCTGTTGTCGCGATTAACGCCGATGGACGACCTCGTCGGACGAGCCCTCGAGATCGCCGTCGCCCTCAAGCATCCGATTTACGACTGCTTCTATCTCGCGTTGGCCGAGCGCGAACGCGCGCCGCTGATGTGTGCGGACGGGCCGTTGTTCGAGAAGGCGAAGAAGCTGAAGACGGTCGAGGTGCGGAAGCTGTAGGGCGCAACAGCGAAAGTGCATTGCGCCGTGCCCCGGCAGGCGGCGGATGACGCTTCGCTCGTCCGCCCTATGGGCTGCGGACTCACCTACTCGCTCCGCTTGAGACCTGCGTCTTCAAGATCGGCTTCTTCGAGCAAGCGCTGAACAAGCTCGCTCGTTATGGGCGGACCGTCACGCGACGGGCAGAACGTACCAGCCGTTCTTCAGCACCAGACCTAGGCGAGCGACAATATCCGACTCGTCATCGCGCTCCGCCTTGCCATTGGATTGAATCGATTTGCTCATAGCGCCAATTTAGCAGCGGGAGTGGCCACAATCCAGGCGGGAGCTTCCGGTACGTCACAGCGGTGACGCGGAATTAACACCCCGCTCACCCCCACCCCGCGCGCTTCGCCCGCGCCCCATACCGCCAGGGGGGGGGTTAGAAAGAGTCAAACCCGCCAGTTATAGTGCGTCCGCGTCGGCA
>JANLJK010000339.1 GCA_029255525.1 Pseudolabrys sp. | reverse complement strand
CCTTATGACCCGGCCATCCACGTCTTAGGCACCTTACCCTAAAGACGTGGATGCCCGGCACAAGGCCGGGCATGACGGTGGATAGGCCGTGCCAAAAGGCGCTACTGCCCGCGATAGACCCACACGCGCGCCGGCGGCAGGTTGAGCCAGATCAGGTTGGAGGGCTCGGCGGTGATGTGCGAGAGCACCTTCGGGATCGGCGGCAGCATCGCATAAGTGAACTGGATGAACGGCGCGCCGGGCTTCAGGATCGTCATCGCGTCGGCGATCAGGCGCAGCCGCGTACGCAGCGGCTTGGTCATCAACGGCAGGCCGGACACCATGGCGGCGGCGGGCTCACGCACCGTCGTCTCCAGCAGGCGGCGCAAACGATAAGCATCGCCCTGCACCACGGTCGCTTCCGGGTAGCGGGTGCGCAGCAGACGGCAGAAATCGGGATTGAACTCGACCAGCACCAGGCGCTTCGGATCAACGCCGTGCTGCACCAGCGCCTCGGTCACCGGGCCCGTGCCGGGGCCAAGCTCGATCACCGGCCCGGTCGACGTCGGATCGACGTAACCGGCCATCGTGCGCGCCAAGGCCTTGCTCGAGGGCATCACCGCGCCGGTGCGCAGCGGCTTCTCGATCCACGAACGGATGAACTGCATCTCGTCGTCGAGACGCAGCGGTTTCTTGGCAACGCGGACGGTTGTGTGCGAAGGCATTGCTGGATGGTCACGCGTACTGACGGGGCTCAAGCCCCAGTGGTTTCAGGGGTATAGGGCGCGGCGCGCAGGGTCAAGATAGCTAGTCGGGATGGCTCCCGCGATTCCCAAGCCCGTCCAAGAACTCCTTGACTCGGCTGAAGAAGCCTGCCGCCTCTGGCTGGGTCTCCTCGGACGAGAGCTTATGGAATTCGGCGAGCAGCTCGCGCTGCTTTTTGCTCAGGTTTTGCGGCGTTTCCACCGCCACCTGAACGTACATGTCGCCGGTCTGTTTCGATCGCAATACCGGCATACCTTTGCCGCTCAGGCGGAAACGGCGGCCGGTCTGCGTACCGGCGGGCACTTTGACCTTGGCCTTGGTGCCGTCGATCGCCGGAACCTCGAAATCGCCGCCCAAAGCCGCCGTTACCATCGAGATCGGCACCCGGCAGTGCAGATCGGCGCCGTCGCGCTGGAAGAACTCATGCGGCGCGAGCGACAGAAAAATATAAAGATCGCCCGGCGGTCCGCCGCGCACACCGGCCTCGCCTTCGCCGGCCAGGCGGATACGGGTGCCGTCCTCGACGCCCGCGGGAATATTCACTGACAATGTGCGCTCGCGCATCACGCGGCCGGCGCCGCCGCAGGCCTTGCACGGATCGTCGATGACCTGGCCGCGGCCCTGACAGGTCGGGCAGGTGCGCTCGAGCGTGAAGAAGCCCTGCGCATGGCGGATCTTGCCGGCGCCGCCGCAGGTGGCGCAGGTCTTCGGCTTGGTGCCGGTCTTGGCGCCCGAACCCGAGCAGCCTTCGCAAGTCACCGAGGTCGGGATGCGCACCTGCGCGGTCTTGCCGTCGAAGGCTTCGTCGAGGGTGATCTCCATATTGTAGCGCAGGTCAGAGCCGCGCTCGCGGCCGCCCGAGCGGCCGCGCTGCGTCCCCATCCCGAAGATGCCTTCGAAGATATCGGAGAAGGTCGAACCGAAATCGGAACCGAAGCCGTGCCCGCCACCGCCTTGCTCGAAGGCGGCATGGCCGAAACGATCATAGGCGGCGCGCTTGTCGCCGTCCTTGAGCACGTCATAGGCTTCGTTGATTTCCTTGAACTTGTGCTCGCTCTCGTCGTTCCCCGGATTGCGATCCGGGTGATACTGCATCGCGAGCTTGCGGAACGAGGCTTTGAGTTCGACCTCGGTGCAGGTGCGCTCAACGCCCAGGACTTCGTAGTAGTCGCGTTTGGACATCAGCGATCGCGTCCGTTCATGTGGCCATTATCGAAGAAACTCACTCGCTCTAAAACATATGCCCCCGGTTTTTCCCCGGGGGCATATTGATTCAATGAGCGAGGATCATGCTCGTCCCAAGACTTAGGCAGACTTCTTGCTGTTCTTGTCGTATTCGACTTCGGTGAATTACGCGTCGACCACGTCTTCCTTCTTCTCGGCGCCGGATTAGCAGCCGGGCGCGCCCGGCTGCTCCTGCTGCTGCTTGTACATGGCCTCGCCGAGCTTCATATACTCCTGCGCCAGCGTGTTGTTCTTGGCCTGGATCGCTTCAGCGTCGTAGACCTTCAGCGCTTCATTTAGATCCGCCATGGAGTTATCGTTAGAG
>JANLJK010000338.1 GCA_029255525.1 Pseudolabrys sp. | reverse complement strand
GTTGCCCCGAGCATCAATGCGGCGATCAGCGCGCCGCCCGCCAGCGCCGTGACGTGTCTGCGGATCATGTGAATCCTCCCGATTTTGTTGTGCAGTCTTGTTGTCAGCGTTCGAGTACGAACTCCGCTTCGCGGGCCTCCCGCATCAAGGTGCTCCACACGCGCTCGCGCAATTCGGCGAAGCGCGGCTCGCGCAGGGTCTCGCGCGTGCGTGGCTCGGGCAGGTCGATGGTGATGGTTTCGTGGATGCTGGAGGGCCTCCCCTTCAGCACGATGACGCGATGGCCGAGCAGTACAGCCTCTTCGATGGAGTGCGTGACGAAGATCATCGCCGTCGGCCGCTCTTCCCAGATGCGCAACAGCTCGAACTGCAGAATCTCGCGCGTTTGCGCGTCGACCGCGGCGAAAGGCTCGTCCATCAGCAGCACGTTCGGCTCGACCGCCAGCGCCCGCGCCAGGCCGCAACGCTGCTGCATGCCGCCCGACATCTGATAGGGAAACGCCGTCTCGAAGCCGGCGAGGCCGACAAGCTTGATGAACTCCGGCACCTTGCGCTCGATCTCAGCCTTGGGCGCGCCGGCCATGCGCAGGCCGTAGGCGACGTTCTCGGTCACCGTCTTCCACGGGAACAGGCCGAAATGCTGGAACACCATGGCGACACCGGCGATCGGCTCGGTCACGCGTTGGTCGCCGACCCAGATCTCGCCGGCATCGTGCGGCAGCAGGCCGTCGATGCAGCGCAGCAGGGTGGTCTTGCCGCAGCCGGACGGGCCGACGATGGCGACGATCTCACGCGCGCCGACGTCAAAATCAATGTTGCGGAAGACTTCGAGCGCGCCGTAGCGCTTGCCCAGGCCAGAGACCCGGATACGGGGGGCCGTCATCGGCATTCATCTCCCAGAGCATTCTTATGTGGCGCATCGTTGCGGATGCGACCGTTATGGTTGTTGGTGGCCATGTTGCCGTAAGGGAGCCGCCCGGGCAACGGCGCGCCGCGTTCGGTAACCATATTCGTTGCCAGGATCGTCCGCGGCACTTCCGCCCACCGCGCCTATGGCGGGTTTGAAAGGCGAATCTGAATTTCGATCAGACGAAATTTCACCCTATGCCGAACGGCATGCTTAACAGCGCGCGACATCGATTCAATTCCGCGCCAGCTTCAATTCAACTCTGCGACAAAGGTGACACTGGTCGTAAACGGTAGGTGCAGGTCCGCGCCGATGTTTAGTAATTGAATACTAGCTGCGCACCTAAGCTCGTCCCCGACAGAACGAACAAGAATCCTCGGGTCGCGACAAACGGAACAATCACGTGCGTGCAAGCACCATCGTCATGATCGGCTTCGCGGTCGTCTTCGGCCTACTCGCCGTGTTCATCGCCCAGATCTGGCTCAACAACCAAGCCCAGAAGCAGGCGAAGCACGTTGAGCCGCAGAAGGCGATGGCCACTCAAACCATCGTTGTCGCCAAGCAGGCGCTGCGGTTCGGCACCGAGCTGAACGGCGGCATGCTGCAAGAGATACCGTGGCCGATCGAAGCGGTGCCGGCGGGGGCCTATACTAAGATCAGCGATGTGGTCGGCGGCGGCCGCCGCGTCGTGCTTGCCGCCATCGAGGCGAACGAGCCGGTGTTGGCGCTCAAGATCACCGGCCCCGGCCAGCGCGCGACGTTGTCGGCGCTGGTGAAGCCCGGCATGAAGGCGGTCACCATCCGCGTCAATGATGTCGAAGGCGTCGGCGGTTTCGTGCTGCCGGGCGATCACGTCGACGTCGTGCTCACGCGCACCATCGATAAGGGCCAGGCCACCACCGACGTGGTGCTGCAGAACACCCGCGTTCTGGCGATCGACCAGAGCGCCGACGAGCGCGCCGCCAAGGCCGCGGTGGCGAAGTCGGTGACGCTCGAGGTGTCGACTATCAATGCGCAGAAGCTGTGGCTGGCCGCCTCGGTCGGCAGCCTGTCGTTGCTGCTGCGCAAGGCCGGCGAAACCACCGAGATGAAGACGCAGAAGATCTCGCTCAAGGACCTGATCGCGGGCGAGACAGGCGAAAAAGGCCCGACCCGGACCGTGGTCGTGACGCGCGCCTCCGTGAAGCAGGAATACTCCGTCCCCACCGAAGACAGCGAAACGCTGGCAGAAGCCCGCTGAATCCCGTCGTCATCACAAGAACTGTGTGAGCTCAATCGTGATCATCAAGAGTAAATGCGGCGTCTGGGCTTTCGCGCTGCTCGCGGGCCTGTTCATGACCGAGGGTCATGTGTCCGCGCAGACCCGCCAAATCCAGATCTCCGGCACCAATCGCACCACGAACCTGACCGTGGCGATGGGCAAGTCGCAGGATATTCGCACCGATAAGAGCTTCATCGACATCATGGTCGGTGACCCCGATATCGCTGACGTCAACCCGCTGACCGATCACACCTTGTCGATCCTCGGCAAGAAGATCGGCACGACGCGCGTATCGGTCTATGCCGAAGGCAAGAAGCTTGTCGGCATTTTCGACGTCGAAGTGACCTACGACATCACCCGTCTCACCAACGAACTCAATCGCCGTTTCCCCGGCTCGCATCTGCGCGCGTCGACAGTGAACGGCCGCATCATGCTCTCGGGCGAAGTGGCGGATGCCGCCTCGCTCGACCAGGCGGTCACCATTGCGCGCCAGTTCGGGCCGGAGATCATCAACGCGGTGTCCGTCAGCTCGCCGCAGCAGGTGCTGCTCGAAGTACGCTTCATCGAGATCTCGCGTAACGCTGGCCGCGAACTGGGCGTGCAGTGGAACCGGTTCGGCGAGCATAGCATTACCAATATCGGCAACCGCACGTCGGCTGCGAATCTGCCGATCACCGCCGCCACGGAAACCGCCGCGGGTGTCCTTTCGGGCGGCAACCCCTTCGGCTTCATGATCGGTCGCATCGTCGCGAGCGGCGTCACTACCGACGTGATGATCAACGCGCTTGAGGAGCGTGGCATCGCCCGCAGCCTGGCGGAGCCCAACCTCGTCGCGCTTTCCGGCGACACGGCGAGTTTCCTGGCCGGCGGCGAATATCCGATCCCGATCTCCGGCTCGTTCGGCCAGATCACCGTCGCCTATAAGAAATATGGCGTCGGGCTGGCGTTCACCCCAACCGTGCTCAGCCGCGGCCTGATCAACATCAAGATCGAGCCGGAAGTCAGCCAGATCGACACCAACCACACGATTTCGGTGTCCAACGGTGTTTCGGTGCCGGCGCTGACGGTGCGCCGCGCGTCGACGACGGTGGAGCTGCGCGACGGTCAGAGCTTCGTCATTGGCGGCCTGTTGCAGACCACCAACCAGAACCAGATCGAGCAATTGCCCTGGCTCGGCACGGTGCCGGTGCTCGGCACGTTGTTCTCGTCAAAGTCCTACCAGAAGAACCAGACCGACCTCGCCATCATCGTCACGCCGCACCTGGTGCGCCCCGCACGCCCGGGCAACCTGATCAAGTCGCCGGCCGACGAGACGCAGCCGCCGAACGATGCCGATTTCTTCTTGATGGGGAAGACGGAAATTCCGCCGGCGGACTCGCGCGGCAAAGGGCCGATGCCGCCGCAATTCGCCAATGCCGGGACCAAGCCGTTCACGGGACACATGCTGGATCTGCCGAGGGGGGGAATTTCAGATGCCGCCATTCAATAACGTGCTGCGCTACGCGGCGTTGGCCGCGGCCTTTGCGGGCACGGCCGGCTGCTCGGAGTATCTGGATCGCCGCGATATGATCGCAATCACCGGCGGCGACGCGGTGCAGACCGACAAGGTCACGCAGATGGTCGACCCCTGGCCGCGCGAGGCCGGCAACCGCAACATCGCCTATAACGGCACGGTGATGCAGAGCGCTTATGAGCGATATCGCACCGGCCGCGTCATTCCGCCGAACGGCAATGGCACGTCCGGCGCCTATCAGCAGCAACAGCAGCAGAATGGCGGCAACAACACGCCGCTTGGACCGACCGTCAACAGCGCAGCGACGGCAAAGTAATCGGGACGGATCGTTGCGTCATGCATAACGGATCGAAATCCAGCGCCACCCGCGTCGTCATTCTTACTGCCGACCCTGCGTTTGAGCAGTTCGCGCGCGAGACATTTGGCGCCGCCAAGGCGATCGACCTCGCGATGATCTTCGGCAGTGTTGCCGAGGCCGGGGACACATTGAGTGCCGAGGATGCCAAGGTCGTCATCGTCGATTGCGACGCCGCGCGGCCCGACGAGCTCGGCGCGCTGGCCCGCCTGACGACGCGCCTCGGTGCCCGCCCGCCGGTGATCGCGGTCACGCAGGTCTTCGATGCGGACGTCGCGCGCGCGCTCATGCAGATGCGCGTGGCCGACTTTCTGGTGAAGCCGATGCAGGCCATCGATCTGGTGCGCGCCTGCGCGCGCGCCGCTAAGAACGCCGATACGGCCGCAGCCAGCACTGATGCGCAGATCTATACCTTCCTGCCGGCGGTCGGCGGCGCGGGAGTCACCACCTTGGCGGTGCAGACCGCCATGCTGTTGCTCAACAGCGGCGGGACGCGCGCCAAGCCGTCGACCTGTCTGGTCGATCTGGATTTCCAGCACGGCGCGGTCGCCGATTATCTCGACCTGGAGCCGAGGCTCAATCTGGCCGAAATCGAACCGAGCCCCGACCGTCTCGACCGGCAATTGCTGGAGGTGATGCTGTCGCATCATTCCTCGGGCCTTGCCGTCGTGGCCGCGCCGAACCGGCCGGCGGAGATGCGTTCGTTCGATCATGACGTGGTGACGCGGCTGTTGGATCTCGTGTCCAGCCACTTTGAATATGTCGTGTTCGACATGCCGCGTACTTGGTTTGCCTGGACCGACGCCGTGCTGCTCGGCTCCAACAAGCTCTACATCGTCAGCGAGACGACAGTGCCGGGCCTGCGCCATGCCAAGCAACTGGTGGCGGCGATCACGGAGCGGCTTGAGGATGGGCCGAAGCCGGAGGTCATCGTCAACCGCTTCAGCCAGAAAATGTTTTCGTCGGGCCTGCGCCTGGCGGATATCCAGCAGACTTTGGGTGACGCCTTCGTCAGCGCCATTCCCAACGACTACGCGCTGGTGCGCGAGGCCATCGATCGTGGCGTGCCGCTCGATGAGGTCAAGCCCGGCAATGCCATCACCACGCAGCTCAAGAAGTTGGTGGTCGATCCGATGCGCACGGTCGAAGGCAAGTCGGTGCCGTTGTTGAAGAAGCTCAAGCTGTCGTTCGCGAGTTAGTCATGTCCGGCCGTTTCACCACCAAGCGTGCGCTTGCCCCAGAGCCCGTGGCTGCCGCCGAAGAGCCGACGTCGCCGCCGCCGATGACCTTCAGTGTGCTGCCGGAAACGCCGCCCGAGCAGGCGCCGCCGACGCAGCCGTCCAATCCGCTGCTCAGCGGCAAGCTGCTCGACGCCAAGGTGCGTCTGCATCGCAAGTTGATCGAGGAGATCAATCTCTCCGCTCTCGACAAGCTGCCGGAAGAGGAAGTCCGTCGCCACGTGCAGGGGCTGGTCTCGCAATATGTGTTGAGCGAGCGCTTGGCCCTCAACACGCAGGAGCTCAACGAATTCGTCTCTGAGATCCTCGATGAGATGACAGGCTTGGGTCCGCTTGAGCCGCTGCTGAAGGATCCGAGCATCGCCGATATCCTGATCAACGGTCATGAATGTGTCTATGTGGAGCGCGGCGGCATCCTCGAGCCGCTGCCGGTGCGCTTCAAGGACGAGCAGCATTTGCTGCGTATTATCAATAAGATCGTCTCGGCCGTCGGCCGCAGAGTCGACGAATCCCACCCGCTCTGCGACGCCCGCCTGCAGGACGGCTCGCGCGTCAACGTCGCGGTGCGGCCCATTGGTGTCGACGGGCCCTTGGTATCGATACGTAAGTTCTCCAAGAAGAAGCTCGACCTCTCCAAGCTGGTCGACGTCGGCGCGCTGCGCCCGCCGATGGCCGAGGTGCTGGCGGCCGCCGTGCGCGCGCGCATCTCCACCATCATCTCGGGTGGCACCGGTTCCGGCAAGACGACGATGCTCAACGCGCTCTCCGCCTTCATCTCGGAAAAGGAACGCCTCTTGACCATCGAGGACGCCGCCGAGCTCCAGTTGCAGCAGCCGCATGTCGGCCGCATGGAAACGCGGCCGCCCAACGTCGAAGGCAAAGGCGAAATCCGCCAGCGCGATCTCGTCAAGAACGCGCTGCGTATGCGTCCCGACCGCATCATCCTCGGCGAGTGTCGCGGCGAGGAAGCCTTCGACATGTTGCAGGCGATGAACACCGGCCACGAAGGCTCGATGGCGACGATCCACGCCAACACGCCGCGCGACGCCATCACCCGTCTTGAGCAGATGATCGGCATGACCGGCCTGCCGATGACGGTGGCCTCGATTCGCGGCCAGATCGCCAACGCCGTGCAGATGGTGGTGCAGCTCTCGCGCCAGTCGGATGGCAAGCGCAAGGTCACCTCCATCGCCGAAGTAACCGGCCTGGAAGGCGACATCATCCAGATGCAGGAAATATTCAAATATGTGCGCACCGGCACCAAGCCGGACGGCACCGTCGAGGGGCATTTCCAGGCGACCGGCGTGCGGCCGCGCTTCCTGTCGCATCTGGTCACCCAAGGCATCAAGATTCCGGGCAGCTATTTCGACCCGTCACAGCCGCTCTAGGAGACTATTTCGTTGTTTCGGAAGCGGCCCCAATTTCTTGTCATCACCGGGCTTGTCCCGGTGATCCCGCTTAGGTGGGCACGGTGCGTCCCTAAGCGAGATGGCCGGGACAAGCCCGGCCATGACAAGCGGGGAATCTGATGTTCGACTTCAACCCGATCTATCTATTCTATCTCTTGGTTGGTCTGTCGGCGGCGATGCTGGCGGAAGGCGGCTATCTGCTGTTCTACAACAAGGCCTCCTATCGCAAGAATATCAATCGCCGTCTCAAGGTGATGGACGCCAAGACCGATCGTGAGAGCGTGCTGGTGCAATTGCGCCGCGAGCGCGGCCTGACGGCGAGCGGCGACTACCGGCTGCCGCTGGTCAATCTCAACCAGCTTCTGCTGCAATCCGGCCTGAGCATTGGTTTCGGCAAGCTGATGTTGTTCGTCGCCATCGCGGCGGGTGCGGGCTTCGCCGGCATGACCATGTTCGGCCAGCCTCTGTCTTACGCGCTGCTCGCCGCGGTGTTCTGCGGCCTGGTGCTGCCGCTGTTCGTACTCAAGTTCCTGCGCTCGCGCCGCCAGAAGAAATTCGGCGCGCAGTTCCCCGACGCCATCGACATCATCGTCCGCTCGCTGCGCGCCGGCCATCCGACGCCGGTCGCCATCAACATGGTGGCGCGCGAGATGGCCGATCCGGTCGGCACCGAGTTCGGCATCGTCACCGACGAGATCACTTACGGCTCCGATCTCGAAGGCGCCATGCGCAATCTCTATTACCGCGTCGGCACCGACGACCTGCCCCTGTTCGTCACCGCGGTCGCGATCCAGGGCTCGACCGGCGGCAATCTCGGTGAAATCCTCGAGAACCTGTCTGCCGTCATCCGCATGCGCTTCAAGATGCGCCGCAAGATCCGCGCGCTCGCCGCCGAAGGCCGCGCCTCGGCGCTGATCCTGTCATCACTGCCGATCCTGATGTTCCTCGTCATTCAGTTCATGGTGCCGAGCTTCTACGCCAGCGTCTGGCACGAGAGCCTCACCAAGATCGGTCTGGTGGTTGCCGGCTGCTGGATGGGCATCGGCAATTTCATCATGTACCGCCTCGTTAATTTCAGGATCTGATCGATGGGCCAGATCGTCTCAGCGTTCGGTAGCGTGTTCAGCGACGGCAACAGCCTCCTCGTCGGGCTGCTGGTGTTCCTGGCGGCCGGCACGCTCGCCTTCTCGATCATGGCGGTGGCGCGGGTGCGCGGCTCGGTGAAGCGCCGCACCTCGCGCCTCATGGAAGACGACAAGCGCAAGTCGACGCGCTCGCTACGCCATTCGAGCATGAAGGCGGTGACTCATCTTCTCGAGTACACCACCAAGCATTACGCGGCGACCGAAGACGACAATATGAAGGTGCTGCGCGGACGGCTGGTGCAAGCCGGCATTTACGACACGCGCGGCGTCGCCATGTTCTTTGTCGTGCGCACAGGGCTCGCGATCGGTGTCGCCGTCGCGTTGTTCCTGGTGCTGCCGATCATCCGGCCAAACAGCGGCTCGTTCTTCTGGCTGATGGTGATAGCCGGCGGCATCGCCGGCTATGTCGCGCCCAGCATGTATATCGACCGCCGCATTGCCGCCCGCAAGCTCGAGCACGGCAGCGGCTTCCCGGATTTCATGGACCTGTTGGTGGTCTGCGCCGATTCCGGCCTGTCGATGGAAGCGGCGCTGGAGCGCGTCGGCCGCGAGCTCGGTGAGAGCTATCCATCGCTCTGCGCCAACATCCACATCACCAACCTGGAGATCCGCGCCGGCCGCAATCTGAAGGAAGCGCTGGAGCGCTTCGCCGAACGGCTGGCGCTCGACGAGGCGCGCGCCTTTGCCACCTTGATCAACCAGTCGATCGATCTCGGCTCCAGCATCACTGATGCGCTGCGCGTCTACTCCGACGACATGCGCCACAAGCGGCTCTCGCGCGCCGAGGAAAAGGCCTATGCGCTGCCGGCCAAACTGGCCGTGCCGATGATGGTCTGCATCTTCCCGGTGCTGTTCGTGGTCATCCTGCTGCCGGTCTTCGTGAAGCTGTCCGTCGGCGGCTATTTCTGATGGCGGACAGAGTGCAGGCAGGGTTTGTTAACCCGGGTTCCTTAACCTTTCAGGGTCCCGTTTTCCGGCGTTTCCGGCAGGCTTTTGTGATGCGTATTGGAATGCCCCGAACGCTGGCGATCGCGGTTCTTGTGCCGCTCTTGGGCCTTTGGCTGGCGGGCTGCAATGCCATGTCCAATACACAGTCGGACGGTCTCGGCCTGAAGGCCGACGGCAGCGATTCCTTCGCCGCCGCCTCGGTCGGCGAGACGCCGATGGCGGACATCACGCCGGGCGCGACCTCCGAGACGACGCCCGGCCTGTTCGGCAGCAATTCCGGCGACGACCTGGCCCAAGGCAAGAAGTATTTCCGCGCCGGCAATTACGGCATGGCCGAGCGCTATTTCCGCCGCGCCGTCGAGCTGCATCCGCGCGATGCCGAATCCTGGATCGGGCTGGCTGCGGCTTACGACCGCCTGCGCCGTTTCGACCTTGCCGACCGGGCCTACGGCCAGGCCATCGCCATTGTCGGCGCCACGGTCGAGATCCTGAATAACCAGGGCTATTCCTACATGCTGCGCGGCGATATCCCGCGCGCGCGCCAGAAACTCATGGAGGCGCAACGCAAGGAGCCGGGCAACCGCTTCGTGCAGAACAACCTGAACCTGCTCTCCGCCAGCGCCAGCCAGGGCAAAGCGATCGAGTAGGCCTCCGGTATCACGACCCCGTTTGATCGGCCGTCCGGGCTTCCGGGCGGCCGATTTTGCTCATACATAGGGGTCTCAAGCGGGGCGCGCAGGTTGCCGGGCTAGTCGAAGGTCCATCGATGTTTGAAGGTTTCCGTAAGCTGATTGCCGACCTCACCGAGGACGGCAAGCACCAGAGCCGTTTCCAGGAGAACGACTATCGTCTCGCGGCCGCGGCGCTCTTGGTGCACACCGCCACGATCGACGGCACCATGGCGCCGTCCGAGCGCGACCGGCTGCATGCCGTGATCAAGCAGCGCTTTGAGCTCGACGACGAGGCTACCGATGAGTTGGTCGAGGAGGCGACGGAGGCCGAGCAGCGGTCGGTCGATCTCTATCAGTTCACCGCAAGGCTCAACCGCATGCTCGATGAGAAGGGTCGCGCCCGCGTGGTCGAGATGATGTGGCAGGTCGTCTTCGCCGATGGCGATGTGACCGAGTTCGAGGACAATCTGATCTGGCGCGCGGCCGATCTGCTGCATGTGTCGCGCGAGGAGCGCATCGCGCTGCGCGAACGCGTTTCGGGGATGAAGGCGGAATCATAGATATATGCGCTCAGCCCCTCACATACTCCGTTCATTCCCGCGAACGGACTTAGAGTGACGATATGACCAACCTCCGCCCCGTCACGGTCATCACAGGCGCGTCCGCCGGCATCGGCGTGGCGCTGGCGCATGTGTTCGCGCGCGAGGGGCACGAGTTGGCGCTGGTGGCGCGGCGCGCCGACCGGCTCCATGCGCTGGCCGACACGATCGCGGCCGCCGGCAAGAAGCGGCCGCTGGTGATCGCCGACGATCTCAACGTCGCGGGCGCATCGGCGCGCATCGGTGCGGCGCTGGCGGCTGAAGGCGCTGAGCCGCAATACATGGTCAACAATGCGGGCTTCGGCCTCGTCGGGCTTGCCGCCGCGCGTGATCGCGACGAACAGCTCGCGATGATCGACCTCAATGTGCGTACGCTCACCGAGCTGTCGATCGCGTTTGTCGACAGCCTCGCGCGTCATCGCGGCGGACTGTTGAATGTCGGCTCGGTGGCGGGCTTCCTGCCCGGCCCGGGCTCGGCGGTTTATTACGCCACCAAAGCCTATGTGCTGTCCTTCACCGAGGCCCTGCATAGCGAATTCAAAGCCCGCGGTGTGCGCGTCACGGTGCTGTGCCCCGGCCCGGTGCCGACCGAGTTCGCCGCCCGCGCCGGCGTCAAGAAAGCGCATCGGCCCGGTCTCTTCACGCAGATGCCCGAAGCGGTCGCCGAGGCCGGCTATCGCGGCCTGATGGCGGGCCGGCGCACCGTCATTCCAGGCCTGACCAACCAACTGCTGACGTTGGCCGTCCGCGTCGTGCCGCGCCGTTTCATGCTGCGGTTAGTGGATTCCCGCCAGAGCCGGCGCAGGTCCGCGCAACAAGCATAGCCGCGTTCCCATCGCTTCGGTTGCAAACAGCCGCGAACAGCTTACTAATCGGCTCAAGCGCGATTGCGCGCGTCGAGAGCCATGCTCAAGCCTGTCATTCTCGTCCTGCACCAAGAGCACTCTTCCCCCGGCCGCGTCGGTCAGGTGCTGGCGAAACTCGGCTATCCCCTCGACATCCGCCGCCCGCGCTTCGGCGATCCGCTGCCCGAAACCATGGACGACCATGCTGGCGCGGTGATCTTCGGCGGGCCGCAGAGCGCCAATGACACGGACGACTTCGTCAAGCGTGAGATCGACTGGATCGGCGTGCCGTTGCGCGACAAGAAGCCTTATCTCGGCATCTGCCTCGGCGCGCAGATGATGGCGCGCCATCTCGGCGCCCGCGTCTATCCGCATCCGGACGGCCATGCCGAGGTCGGCTATTACCCGATCCGGCCGACCGAGGCCGGCCGCGCGCTTTGCACCGAATGGCCCGACCGCGTCTACCAATGGCACCGCGAGGGCTTCGAGGTGCCGGCAGGCGGCGAACTCCTGGCCGAGGGCGACGCCTTCTCGGCGCAGGCCTTCCGCTACGGCACCGGCTATGCGCTGCAGTTCCACCCGGAAGTGACGCACGCCATGATGTACAAATGGCTGGTACGCGGCGCCCACCGCATGGATCTGCCCGGCACCAAGCAGCGGCACGAGCACATCTCCGACCGCTTCGTCTACGACTACGCCGCCAAGGCGTGGCTCGCCGCCTTTATCGATTGCTGGATCGGCGGCAAGCCGGCGGTGGCCGCCTGAGGGGGTACGGCAGGGTTAACAAAGTGGAAAACAAAGTGGAAATAGGGCCCGCCTTCGCCCTGCGGGCTTCGGCGGGCAACCTTCGCTCGCTTCGCGGGCTGGTCTTTGCAGCGGGCGTGGTGCGTCAGGGTTGGCTTGCCAACCGTAGCTCGCGAAGCGAGCGAAGGTTGGTGGAGCCAGGCGGGATCGAACCGCCGACCTCCTCATTGCGAACGAGGCGCTCTCCCAGCTGAGCTATGGCCCCAACCGACGCTTGAACGACCCCAAACCGTGGCGCCGCTCCATTTTTCCGCAAGTGGGCGCCATTTAGGGCTAGGGGTTTGGCCTGTCAAGGATGGCAGCGGGCCCCCCGGCCGGGCGGCGGGAGACCTCCCCCTTTTCCTTGTTCCCGTGAGCGGCTATTCGTGGTGGGCCATACACGGAGCGCGCGATGAACCCCTTTCTTTGGCTCATTGATACGATCATCGACATCTACATCTGGATCCTGATCGCATCGGCGATTCTGTCCTGGCTGGTCGCGTTCAACGTGGTCAACAGCCGCAACCCGATCGTCGCCAATATCGGTGAGTTCCTCTACCGGGTGACCGAGCCGGTGCTGCGGCCGATCCGCGGCATGCTGCCCAATCTGGGCGGCATCGACATCGCGCCGGTGATCCTCATTATCGCGCTCTTGTTCCTCAAGCAGTTCGTCTTCTGGGCCTACGTCAAGCTGTTCATCTAGGTGGCGGTCCCCTGGCAGCCGACTGGCGGGGGCATCACGCTCGCCGTGCGGCTGACGCCGAAAGGCGGCCGGGATGCCATCGACGGGATCGAGACCTTGGCCGACGGCCGCAGCGTGTTGAAAGCGCGCGTGCGGGCTGCGCCGACCGAGGGGGAGGCCAATGACGCGCTGTGCCGCCTGATCGCCAAGTCGCTGGGCGTGCCGCCGCGCGATGTGGAACTGACCGCCGGCGCCACGGCGCGGATTAAGCGGCTGACGATTACGGGCAGCGGGCCGGCGCTGGTGGCGGTGCTGGAGAAGTTGGTTCAAGCAAGTTAGTAGTTTCCGTCATGGCCGGGCTTGTCCCGGCCATCCACGTCTTTGGTCAAAGGCAAGGAAGACGTGGATGCCCGGCATAAGGCCGGGCATGACGACCGAGAGGCTGGGCATGACCGCGACCATCATCGACGGCAAGACCATCGCGGCGCAATTGCGCGGCCGGATCGCCGGCGAGGTCGCGCGTCTGACGTCGGCGCATAACGTCACGCCGTCGATCGCGGTGGTGCTGGTCGGCGCCGATCCGGCGAGCGAGGTCTATGTCCGCACCAAGTCGAAGGCGGTGGCGGAAGCCGGCATGCGCGCGGTCGACCGCAAGCTGCCGGCGACGACGAGCGAAGCCGAATTGCTGGCGCTGGTCGCCGAACTGAACAAGGATCCGTCGGTGCACGGCATCCTGGTGCAATTGCCGTTGCCGCCGCAGATCGACTCGCACCGGATCATCTCCGCCATCGATCCGGCCAAGGATGTCGATGGCTTCCACCCGCTCAATGTCGGCCGGCTGGCCAGCGGCCTGCCGGCGCTCGTGCCCTGCACGCCGCTCGGCTGCGTAATGCTGGCGAAGACGGTGCGGCCGTCGCTCGCCGGCCTCGAGGCGGTGGTGATCGGCCGTTCGAATATCGTCGGCAAGCCGGTGGCGCAATTGCTGTTGGCGGAGAATGCGACAGTGACGCTGACGCATTCCAAGACGCGCGATCTGCCGGGTGTTTGCCGCCGTGCCGACATTCTGGTCGCGGCCATCGGCCGGCCGGAAATGGTGCGCGGCGACTGGATCAAGCCGGGCGCCGTTGTCATCGATGTCGGCATCAACCGCGTCGCGGGTGAGGGCGGCAAAGCGAGGATCGTCGGCGACGTGGCCTTTACCGAGGCTTTGGCGGTCGCCGGTGCGATCACGCCGGTGCCGGGCGGGGTCGGGCCGATGACGATCGCCTGCCTGCTCCTGAACACCGTGCGGGCGGCCTGCGCCTTGAACCATTTGCCGCCGCCGGCCGTCTAACGCCTATGACAAACCTGATGCGCACAACGCTTGCCGCGGTCCTCATGGCGAGCGCGCCCTTCCTGTTGTCGCCGGCCGCCGCGCAGTCGGTCACCAGCACGGTGACCAGGCTCGATCTCAAGAAGTGCAAGCACATCGAAGGCGATGCCGAAGAGGACTACGGCGAATGGCGCTGCCGTGGCTATGGCGGTATCGCGATCTTGGTGAGCGCGGGCGACCAGCGCAGCTATGTCAGCTTCGGCCGCACGGCGAAGGACGAACCGGCGGCGCGGCAGACGCTCGCCTCGTTCAACGGCGAAGGCGACAGCATCGAATGGCGCAAAGGTTCGGACGGCAAGCCGTTCGCGGCTATCATGCCGTGGAGCACCACCATCTCCGACGAGCACAAGACGGTGCGCGGCCGTATGCTGGTTATTACCCGGCTCGGGCCGGGCCCGGTCTGCCATGTCGGTTATGTCGACGCGCAAGCCAACCCGGACGCCGACGAGCTGGCGCGCAAAATCGCGGACGGAACCGCGCGCACGTTCAAGTGCGGATCGGACAAGCCGCAAATTTCAGGACAACGCGGCCCGGCTTTCAGCGGGCCATACCCCGACTAACGCTCAGCCCTGCCAGGCGTAGGCGACCTTATCGAGCGTCTTGGCGCCGAAGCGTTCGGAGGAGCGGGCCACCGCGCGGCCGCCGAGCGTGCGGTAGAATTCCATCGCCGGCTCGTTGTCCGACAACGCCCACACGACGAGGCTCTTCAGCCCGCTCTGCACCAAGTCCTTGCGCGCCGCGGTGAACAGCCGCCGGCCGAAGCCGAGGCCCTGGAACTCGGGACGCAGATACAGCTCGTAGACTTCGCCATCATAGAACAGGCTGCGCGCGCGGTTGCGGCCGTAATTGGCGTAGCCGGCAATGCGGTCGCCGAACTGCAACAGCGTGATGCGGCTGCCCTTGCGGATCGCGGAGTCCCACCAGTCGGGTCCGCGGCGGTTGATCAGCTTGTCGAGCTCATTGCCTGGGATGATGCCTTGGTAGGCCGTGCGCCACGCCTCGTCATGCGTTTCGGCAACGTCGGCCGCGTCCGAAGTCTTGGCGCGGCGAATCTCTATCAGGGTTGTGCTCATGCGCGAATAGAAGCAACGAACCCGGGGGCCTTCAAGCCCCATCGTTAATGATGGGTTAACGGTGTGGATTAGTGGTCACAGAATCGTCTGAGCCATTGGTACTGCTCAACAAAGTGCGCCGTACCAAAAAGGGACGGGCTAATAACCCGTCCCCTTTTCGCATGTCGTTGATGGCTGGTGCATCACCGGCGGTCGCCGGTGATTCGAACGCTTCGAATTTGAATCAAGCAGCCGCGTATCCTCACGCCGCGTCGGCTTCCTTGCTGCGCTCGGACCGCTTGCGGTCGTTCTCGTCGAGGAGCTTCTTGCGCAAGCGGATCGAGGCCGGCGTTACCTCCACCAGTTCATCGTCCTGGATGTAGGCGAGCGCCTTCTCCAGCGTCATCTTGATCGGTGGCGTCAGCCGCACCGCCTCGTCCTTCGACGTGGTGCGGATGTTGGTGAGCTGCTTGCCCTTGAGCACGTTGACGATCAGGTCGTTGTCGCGCGTGTGCTCGCCGACGATCATGCCGGCGTAAACCTTCCAGCCCGGCTCGATCATCATCGGGCCGCGGTCTTCCAGGTTCCACAGCGCATAGGCGACGGCTTCGCCCTTGTCGTTGGAGATCAGCACGCCGTTGCGGCGGCCCTGGATCGCGCCCTTGTACGGCGCATAACCGTAGAAGATGCGGTTCATGATGGCGGTGCCGCGCGTATCGGTGAGCAGCTCGCCCTGGTAGCCGATCAGGCCGCGCGTCGGCGCATGGAACACCAAGCGCGTACGCCCGCCGCCCGACGGCTTGAGCTCGGTCATCTCCGCCTTGCGCTCGGACATCTTCTGCACGACGACGCCGGAGTGTTCCTCGTCGACGTCGATCGTGACCTCTTCGATCGGCTCTTCCGTCTCGCCGGCTTCGTTCTTGCGCAGCAGCACCTTTGGCCGCGACACCGACAATTCGAAGCCTTCGCGGCGCATGGTCTCGATCAGAATGCCGAGCTGCAATTCGCCGCGGCCGGCGACTTCCATCGCGTCCTTGTCATCGCTCTCGCGCACGCGCAGCGCCACGTTGCCTTCGGCTTCGCGCAGCAGGCGGTCGCGGATCATGCGGCCGGTGACCTTCGAGCCTTCGGTGCCGGCGAGCGGACTATCGTTGACGCGGAAGGTCATGGCGAGCGTCGGCGGATCGATCGGCTGCGCCGGCAGCGGCTCATTGACCGACGGGTCGCACACGGTCATGGCGACGGTGACGTTCGGCATGCCGGCCAGCGCGACGATGTCGCCGGCACTGGCTTCCTCGAGCGGCACGCGTTCAAGGCCGCGGAACGCCAGCACCTTGGTGATGCGGGCATTTTCGACCAGCGCGCCGTCGCGGGTGAGAACCTTGACCGCCTGGTTCGGCTTCACCGTACCGGAGGTGATGCGGCCGGTGATGATGCGGCCGAGGAAGTTGTTGGCTTCGATGATGGTGCCGAGCAGCTGGAACGGGCCTTCTTCGACCGTCGGCGGCGGCACATGGCGCAGCACGAGATCGAACAGCGGCTTCATGCCCTCGTCGTGCGAGCCTTCGAGGCTTGTCGACATCCAGCCTTGCTTGGCCGACCCGTAGAGGATCGGGAAGTCGAGCTGCTCGTCGGTGGCGTCGAGCGCCGCGAACAGGTCGAACACTTCGTTGACGACTTCGGTCGCGCGCGCGTCGGGGCGATCGACCTTGTTGATCACGACGATCGGCTTGAGGCCCATCTTGAGGGCCTTCGACACCACGAACTTGGTCTGCGGCAGCGGGCCTTCGGCGGCGTCGACCAGCACCAGGGCGCCGTCCACCATGTTCAGGATGCGCTCAACCTCGCCGCCGAAGTCGGCGTGGCCCGGCGTATCGACGATGTTGATGCGCGTGCCCTGCCACTCGACCGAGGCGGCCTTGGCGAGAATGGTGATGCCGCGCTCGCGCTCCAGATCGTTGGAGTCCATGGCGCGCTCGACCTGCCGCTCGTTCTCGCGGTAGACGCCGGACTGCTGCAGCAATTTGTCGACGAGGGTGGTCTTGCCATGGTCGACGTGCGCGATGATGGCGATGTTACGAAGATCCATAGACTGACAGGCCTGTTCAGGAGGGGACTAAGTCCGCCTCGCATTTTGCTCGGCGCATGACCTGCGTCGGTCTCGCGCGCGTGGGTTCCAAAAACCAAAGCGCGGGCCGCCTTTTTCGGGCGCCCGCGACGCATCCACTATTGCGGCGCAATATAGTGTCGAAAACGCCAGAAGCAACCGGCTTTGGCCTCTTCCGCGCTCGCGCGGGAGGGGGTGGTTAAGCACCGCTTGGGCGGTCATTCCGGGGCGGCGCCAACGGGTCCGGCCCGATGACAGGCTCCGCGCCGAATCCGGAATCCAGTGGTAAAGAACGGCATATCTGGCCGGATTCCGGGTTCGCGGGCTAAAGCCCGCGACCCGGAATGACGATAACTACCCGAAAACGGGGTCCAGGGTCTTGGCCCACAGCGCCTTGTCGTCCCAATCCTTCAGGGTGACGGTCATCTGCTGGGTGGTGCCGTCGATGCCGACATGGCCGAAGAACTGCATGCCCTCGGTCGGCGGCAGGTTTACGCCCTGCTCCTTGGACGGCGCTTTCACGTAGACCAGCTCCGGCCCGAAGGTCTTGTCGAGCGTGTTGGGGCCGAAAGTGCCGGCATGGATCGGGCCGGAGACGAATTCCCAGAACGGCTCGAAATCCTGGAACGCCGCCTTGTTCGGATCGTAGTAGTGCGCGGCGGTGTAGTGCACGTCAGCGGTGAGCCAGACGGTGTTCTTCACGCCGGCGCGTTTGATGAAGGACAGGAGGTCGGCGATCTCCAGTTCGCGCCCCTTCGGCGCGCCGGGTTCGCCCTGCGCCACCGCCTCGACGCCCCATTTGCGGTCGCCGTCATAGACCACCAGCAGGCTGATCGGCATGTCGGCCGAGATCACTTTCCAGGTCGCCTTCGAGTTGACCAGCTCGCGCTTGAGCCAGGCGAGCTGCTGCGGCCCGAGAAAATAGGCGCTTGGACCATATTCGGTTTCCAGGCCTTCGCCGTTCGGGCCGCGATAGCTGCGCATGTCGAGCATGAACACGTCGAGCAGCGGACCGTAGGAGATCTTGCGATAGACGCGGCCCGGCTCGGCCTGCACCTGGCGCGTCGGCATGAATTCGTGGAAGGCGCGACCGGAGCGCGCCACCATCTGCAACATGTTCTTGTCGACGTACTTCTTGCGCTGATGATCGGCGCGGCCGATCGGCTCGCCCGGCCACCAGTTGTTGGTGACCTCGTGATCGTCCCACTGCGTCAGCATGGGAATTTGCGCATTGAAGGCGAGCAGGTTCTTGTCGAGCAGATTGTATTTGTAGTTGCCGCGGAACTCGGCGAGCGTCTCGGCCGGCTTCGACTTGTCCTCGGTGACAATGTTCTTCCAGACGCCGCCGCTCTTGAGCTTAACCTCGGACTGGATCGGTCCGTCGGCGTAGATGTTGTCGCCGTTGTGGATGAAGAAGTCGGGGCGATTATTCAGCATGGTCGTGTAGGTGCGCATGCCGCCACGATCGAGATCGATGCCCCAGCCCTGGCCGGCAGTGTCGCCCGACCACACGAAGCTGATCGAGCGGCGGTCGCTCGGCGCGGTGCGGAAGCGGCCGATCTTCGGCTCGCTCAGGATGGTCGGCGCGGACAGGTCCTGGAAGCGCACGCGATAGAAGATGTCTTGTGCCGATGGCAAATCTTCAAGCAGCAGCTTGGCGGTGAAATCGCTTTCCGGCAGCGCGTCGACAAAGGCCATCTGGCGCGCGTTCTTGAAGCTGTCGGTGGTGGCGACTTCGACCAGCATGCGCGAGGGGCGGTCGGCACGCGCCCACACCACGCCGGAGTCGATCGAGACATCGCCCGATTGCACGCCGTGGCTGATCAGCGGGCGGTCATTGGCGCGGCTGATGAACGGCTTGGCGACGCCGCCGAGGCCGGTGAAAGCCGCGGCCGCCGCGGTGGTGGTGAGGAACCGCCGGCGCGTGGTGATGATTCGGTTGGCCATGTCTGCCTCCAGTTTCGAATTGGAGGCGGGACAATGTGCGGCGCGGCTGACAGGTCTTAGACGCTTGGATGACGAAGCAATGACGCGCGCATTTTATGCACGGTCATCCCCGCGAAAGCGGGGATCCAGTACGCCGCAGTCGATCGAGGGGGCGCGGCGTACTGGATCCCGGCTCGCGCGTCGCTACCGCGACGCTTGGCCGGGATGACAACCGAGCGAAGGTCACACCCCCTGCGGCTTGCTCCACGGCCCGAGCCGCGCGCCGTTCGGTAGCGCCTCCTGCACCATCATCATCTCGGCGATGGTTTCGCTGGTGATGAGGCCGACGAGCTTGCCGTTGGCGTCCGTCACCGTGACCGCGGGCGCCTGTTTCTCCTGCAACAGCTTGAACGCCTGTTCGAGCGTGCCGCGATGACCGATGGTCGGGATGTCCGCGGTCATGGCCTCGGCGACGCGCACGTCGGGGCCGAGCGTCTTCAGCGCGCGGATAAGCGCGCCGCGGTCGAGGATGCCGAGCGGCTTGCCGGCGCCGTCGACCACGGGGAATTCGCCCTGGCTGGTCTGCAGCAAAGTCTGCACCGCTTCGTCGATATGCGCCTCCGGCGACAATGTCGCGAACTGCGTCATCATCGCGTGGCTCACCGGTACGCCGCGCGACACCGCGCGCAGCGCCACCATGTGCGCTTCCGACGAGGCGGCGAGATAGACGAAGATGGCGATGAAGATCAGGATCGGATTGTACAAGAGCCCGATGAACCCCAACGCAAAAGCGACGAATTGGCCGATCGAGGCGGCTACTCCTGTGGCGCGCACATAGCCCATGCGGCTCGCGAGCAGCGCGCGCAATACGCGACCGCCGTCCATCGGGAAGGCCGGGATCATGTTAAACAGCGCCAGGAACAGGTTCACCGCCGCGAGGCGGTTGACCAGCGGGATCGCCATGTTGTCGACCGAGCTGGCGGCGCTTGCCTGCAATTCGGCGCCGAAGAACAGCACCAGGATGATGGTGATGGCGACATTCACCAGCGGCCCCGCGATGGCGATGAGGAATTCCTGTCGCGGTTCTTCCGGGATGCTTTCGAGCTGAGCGACCCCGCCGATCGGCAGCAGCGTCACATAAGGCGTTGTCACGCCGAAGGCGCGGGCGGTGAAGATGTGGCCGAACTCGTGCAGCAGCACGCAGAGGAACAAGAGCACCATGAACAGGAGGCTGTCCCAGGCGGTGGCTGAGCCGCCGGAGGCGTAGCTCGCCGCGAAGATCCAGGCGAGAAATAAGAGGAAGGTGAGGTGGATGCGGACGACGGTGCCCGCCACCGTGCCGATATTCAAAGACCAGGACATGGATGCCTCTTAATGTCGCTCGCTGTGTAAAGGTAGTATCAGCCCGAACCCATTGCGAGGCCTAAACGTTCGCTTCTGATAGCCGCAGCTAGTGGCCCGATTCCGAAGTTCGCTTAATCTTGCAGCGCGCTCTGAAGCGAACTTCGGAATCGAAGGACACTAGCAACTTGTTGATCTCGTGTGGCTTTGGTTCAGAAGTCCGCATCTTTGACGCGCGGCGAGGAGGACGCGGACTTCTGAACCGCCACACGAGTGAGGTGCGATATGGCACAGAAACTTGACCCCGAGATGCGCAAGGCCGCTTTGACCAAGCTCAAGGGCTGGTCGGAGGTCGCGGGCCGCGACGCCATCGCCAAGAAGTTCGTGTTCAAGGATTTCAACGAGGCCTTCGGCTTCATGACGCGCGTGGCGCTGGTGGCGGAGAAAATGGATCACCATCCGGAATGGTCCAACGTGTACAGGACGGTCGATGTCACCTTGTCGACGCATGATGCCGGTGGGGTCACGGAACTGGATGTGAAGCTCGCCGAGGCGATGGATAGAATCGCGGGGGTGTAGGTGTGTAGGCGCTGCCGCACTCTCTTTTCCCCTCTCCCCTTGGGGGAGAGGGTGCCCGAGCGGAGCGAGGGCGGGAGAGGGGTAATTGGACGTGTTGTGCTGAACCCCTCTCCCGGCTCGCGCTTCGCTACGCTTCAGCGCTCGCCACCCTCTCCCCCAAGGGGAGAGGGGAAGCGTGCTTGTGGCAGGGTCTGAGCGACACCATCTAAGCATCATCATGGCATATGCACGCACCGCCTTTTTTCGCCGCGAGCGCGACGAAGACGCCAAGGACGAGGCCCTGCGCCGAAGCTTCTGGCAGAAGCTCGGTGGCCTGGCCGCGCAGCTTCCGTTCGCCGAGGAATTGCTCACGGCCTATTACTGCGCCTTCGACCGCGCCACGCCGCTGCCGGTGAAAGCCGCGCTTGCCGGCGCGCTGGCTTACTTCGTGCTGCCGATCGACGGCATTCCCGATGTCCTGCCGGTGCTCGGCTTTGCCGATGACGCCGCGGTGCTCGCCGCCGCGATCAAGCTCGTCACCAGCCATATCCGGCCCGAGCATCGCGACGCGGCGAAAGACAGGCTGGCAGCCATGACGCAATCGCAAAGGTAATCGCCTGCGCGCTGCGTTAGAAAAGTGGGCATGGACCGCGCGACCCTTCACGCCTACGACACCGCCGCCGCCGATTACGCCAAGGACTGGCACGAGCAGCCGCCGCCGGCGGACTTGCACGCGCTTGTGCGCGTCTACTTCAAGAAAGGCGCGACTGCCGATATCGGCTGCGGCAGCGGCCGCGAGGTGGCTTGGCTGAACGCGAATGGCTTTCCGGCGGTCGGCTACGATGCCTCGCAAGGATTGCTGGCGGAAGCGCGCCGCCGCTATCCGAACGGCAAGTTCGACGTCGCTGCGCTGCCCGCGCTGGCGCCGATCGCTGCCGGTTCGTTCGACAATGTGTTGTGCGAAACGGTGATCATGCATTTGCCGGTGAACGAGATCGCGCCCGCGGTGCGGCGGCTGATCGACATCACGAAGCCGGGCGGCATTTTGTATCTGAGCTGGCGCGTCACAAAAGGCACGGCTCAGCGTGACAAGAGCGAACGGCTTTATTCGGCCTTCGACGCCGATTTCGTGCGCCATGAGATGCGTGACATGACGATGCTGCTGGATGAGGAAGTTGTCAGTGAATCGTCGGGTAAGGTGATTCACCGCATCGTGGCGAAGAAATAGTCGCTGTCATGGCCGGGCTTGTCCCGGCCATCTCACTTAGGCGGGCACGGTGGCGACAAGAAGAATCACGGCCTTAAAATCACCTTCCCCATCACCTGCCGTGCGGCGATGGCTTTCAACGCGGCCGGTGCTTCGGCCAGTGGATAGACCGCGTGCACATGCGACGACAATTTGCCCTCCAGGCACCAGCGCATGAGCTGCTCGGTGTTGGCGCGGTGGCCGGCCGGATCACGCCCAATCCATGAGCCCCAGAACACGCCGAGCACGTCGCAGCCTTTCAGCAGCACGAGATTGAGCGGCAGCTTGGGAATGTCGCCGGCGGCGAAGCCGACGACGAGAAAGCGGCCTTCCCAGGCGATCGAGCGCAGCGCCGCCTCGGTATAGGCGCCGCCGACCGGGTCATAGATGACATCGGCGCCCTTGCCGCCGGTCACACGGCGCAGCGCGTCCTTCAAGTCCTCGCTGGCGTAATCGATGCCCTCGTCGGCGCCATGCTTCTTGGCGAAGGCAACCTTGTCGGCCGAGGACGCGCAGGCGATGACGCGCGCGCCCATGATCTTGCCGAGCTCGACCGCCGCGAGGCCGACTCCGCCGGAGGCCCCTAACACAGCGAGTGTCTCACCGCTCTTGAGCTTGGCGCGGTCCTTCAGCCCATGCAGCGTGGTGCCATAGGTCACGCACAGGCCGGCGGCACGATCGAAGTCGAGCCCGTCCGGGATCTTGATCAGTCGCTCGGTCGAGAGCGCGATCTTCTCGCGCGCCGCGCCATAGCTGCCATAGCCGAGCACGCGGTCGCCGACCTTGAGTGAGGTGACGCCGTCGTCCAGGCTCTCCACTTCGCCCGCGAACTCCGCCGCCGGCGAGAACGGCATCTCCGGCTTCACCTGGTACTTGCCGGCGATGATCAGCGTGTCGAAGAAGTTCAGCGCCGCGGCGTGGATGCGCACCATGGCTTCGCCTGGCCCCGGCGTCGGATCGGGGATGTCGGCGAGGGTGAGGTCGTCGGGCGTGCCGTAATGGGTGCAGAGCAGGGCTTTCATGGCGCTCGGGTCATGGTTCGGGGAGGCGGAAATGCGGCCCCCTGTAGCACGGGCGGGCTGGCCGCGGGACGCCACCGGGGCGAGGCTCGTGTTAACTTATCCGCGGCTAGGTTCCCGCAGCGACGTCTGGTCGCCTTCACCTTGCCGATATTCGCCCCTAATGGGCTAATATCCAGCCACTCTTTGGGCGGTTCGTGTGACCGTCGTCCCCTTTGACCGGTAGGGCCCGATGAACACTAAAGTTTTGTTCCGCATCACCCTTGCCTTTCTGGCAGCCTGCAGCATCGCCACCTCGGCCTCCGCGCAGAAGAAGCCCGATCCGACCGAGCAGGCCGTCTTGCTCGGCCAATTCGGCGACTGGGGCGCCTACAAGGCGACCCCGGGCGGTAAGAAAGTGTGCTTCGCGCTGTCCAAGCCGACCTCGGCCACGACCGAGCCGGCCGGCCGCCCCCGCGACGCCTCCTACGCCTTCGTGTCGACCCGCCCGGCCGAGAAGGTGAAGAACGAGGTCTCGGTCATCGTCGGTTATCCGCAGAAGGGCGGCCATGACGCTTCCGCCGTGATCGGCAGCGCGACTTACGTGCTCTACACCCAGAACGACGGCGCCTGGGTCAAGAACGCCGCCGAAGAGGCGCAGATGGTCGCGGCCATGCGCAAGGGCGCGCAGCTCGTGGTCAAATCCGAGTCGGCCCGCGGCACCAAGTCCACCGATACCTTCTCGCTCAAGGGCCTTGGCGATGCGCTCGACAAGGTCGCCGAGGAGTGCAAGTAGAGTTTGCCCAGCGCCATTCCTCGGCTGTCGTCCCCGCGAAGGCGGGGACCCAGTAGCCGGCGGCATGTCGAGAGGACACGGCGTACTGGATCCCGGCTCTCGCTTCGCTCGGCCGGGATGACGGCAATGCAATCAGCGTGCGAGATGCAATGTCCGTTCGGCGTCCCTACATGTGACAAATAAATGATGACCTTGCTCGAAACCCACACACCGGCCATTGCCGGCTTCGTCGAGAAGACGCCGCTGGAGCGCTATGTTGCGCCGAAGAAGCCGTCGCTCGTCGGCATGTCGCGCAGCGAACTCGCGGATGCGTTGGGTTCCATCGGCGTGCCGGAGCGCCAGCGCAAGATGCGCGTGCAGCAGCTCTGGCATTGGATCTATTTCCGCGGCTTCACCGACTTTGACGCCATGACCAGCGTGTCGAAGGAATTGCGCGCGACGCTTAGCCAGCACTTCACCGTCGATCGTCCCGAGGTCATCGCCGAACAGGTCTCGGTCGATGGCACGCGCAAGTGGCTGTTGCGGCTGCCGGGCGATCCGGACAGCGGCCTGCCGCACGACGTCGAGTGCGTCTACATCCCTGACACCGAGCGCGGCACGCTTTGTGTCTCCAGCCAGGTCGGCTGCACGCTCAACTGCTCCTTCTGCCACACCGGCACTCAGCGCCTGGTGCGCAACCTCACCGCTGGCGAAATCGTCGGCCAGGTGCTGGCGGCGCGTGACAAGTTGGGCGACTGGCCGGGCGGCGTGCGCCCGACCGACGGCGTGGTGCCGACCGGCGATCGTTGTGTGACCAACATCGTTATGATGGGCATGGGCGAGCCGCTCTATAACTTCGAGGCCGTGCGCGACGCGCTGTTGATCGTGTCGGACGGTGACGGCATCGGCATCTCCAAGCGCCGCATCACGTTGTCGACGTCGGGCGTGGTGCCGAACATCGCGCGCGCGGGCGCCGAGATCGGCTGCATGCTGGCAATCTCGCTGCACGCCGTGCGCGACGATCTGCGCAATGAGCTGGTGCCGCTCAACCGCAAATATCCGATCAAGGAATTGCTGGAAGCCTGCCGCAACTATCCCGGCGCGTCGAACGCCAAGCGCATCACCTTCGAATACGTGATGCTCAAGGGCGTCAACGATTCGATCGAAGAGGCCAAGGCGCTGGTGCGTCTCTTGAAGGGCATCCACGCCAAGATCAATCTTATCCCGTTCAATCCCTGGCCCGGCAGCAAAGACGAATGCTCCGACTGGGAGCAGATCGAGAAGTTCTCACAGGTCGTATTCGACGCCGGTTATGCCTCGCCGGTGCGCACGCCGCGCGGCCGCGACATCCTCGCCGCCTGTGGCCAGCTCAAGAGCGAAACCGAAAAGCTCACCGCCCGCGAGCGCATGGCGTTGCGCGCGATGGCGATGACGGACGAATAGCTGTCATTCCGGGGCGCCTGCCGAAGGCAGGCGAGCCCGGAATCCATAATCTCTAGCGCTGCGGTGTATGGATTCCGGGCCCGCTCGCCATAGCGCGTCGAAGACGCGCGTAAACGCGCTTAAGGCTCGCGTCCCGGAATGACGGAATAGTCTCATGGCTCTCCTCGGTCGCCTGTTCGTCATCACCTTCGCCGTGTTCGTGGCCATGCTCGCCGCCGGCATCGCCATCGCCGTCGCCTTGCTCGGGCCGAACTGGCATGGCCTCTCCGGCGATGTCGGTGATCTGGTCGGTTTCTGGTTGCTCGTCTTCTTCGGCACCAGCTTCGCCGGTGCCATCGGCTTCCTGCCGGTGGTGACGCTGATCGCGCTCGCCGAAGCGTTCAATATCCGTTCGCTGCTCGTTTACGCGGGCGTTGGCGCGTTGCTGCTCGTGCTTGGCTTCTATGGCGGCAACCATGTCACTGGCGAGGAATCGATCGATCAGCCGCCGCCGTCGGTCTCACGTCCATATGAAATCACGGCCGCTGCCGGCGCGGTATTCGGTCTCATGTATTGGCTGCTCGCGGGCCGCAATGCGGGGCGGTGGCGAGAGCGGCGGATGCCGAGTGCGTAATTTTCCTCCGTCTTGCGATGGGGACCCAGCTGTGAGTCAGCGCTGGATTCCCGCTTTCGCGGGAATGAACGGAGAATGGGCTATCGCTTCGCCCACTCCAACGCCGCTTCCAGCCGATCGTTGCCCCAGAATAATTCGCCGTCGGCGGTGACGAAACTCGGCGCGCCGAAGAGGCCGAGGCGCTGCGCTTCCTCGGTCTGCGCGCGCAGTTCGGTCTTGATCGCGTCGGCGCGCGTCTGTTCGAGCACGGCGTCGACGTTCTGTCCCAACCGGTTGAGAATGTCGGCGATCACGAAACGATCGCCGATGTCGCGGCCTTCGGCGAATTCGGCGTGATACACCGCGCGGCAGTAGTCCTCGCCCCAATCCGCCGCCAGTCCGATCAGCGCCACCCGTGCCGCCACCAAAGTGTTCTGCGGAAACACCACGGGCCGCACGAAGGGCAGATGCAAGGCCGCGCACAGCCGCTCCAGGTCGCGCCACATATAGCGGCCCTTCACCGGATAGATGTTGAAGGGCGAGGTGTCCCAGCCCTGTTCCTTGAATACCGGTCCGAGCAGAAAGGGCCGCCAGCGTACGGTGACGCCGCGCGCTTGCGCCAGCGCGCCGATGCGCATGGCCGCGGGATAGGAATAGGTCGAGGCGAATTCGAACCAGAAGTCGAGCGTGCTCATGTAAATACTATATATGACTTTCGCGGGCCCGGTGCAGACTCCGCCATGCCCCGCCTTGTGCCGGGCATCCACACCTTGCTTGCCGCATATGA
>JANLJK010000337.1 GCA_029255525.1 Pseudolabrys sp. | reverse complement strand
CCATCGCGGTGACTTCGCGGCGGATGGCCTGACCGACGGTCACGACCGAATCGCGCGCGGCGATTTCCGGCTGCGCCAGGCGCATGGCGACGTCGGCCATCGATTCCGCGACGATGCGCATGTCCTGCGCGCGCGTGAACAGCGTGGCGATGACATAGAAGAAGATGACCGGCACGATGAGCGCGGCGGCGATGGCGACGCCGACGGCGATGCCGGTGCGCGGCGAGGCGAACAAAGCCTGCAGGTCGGGCAGATAGAGATATGTGGTGGCGAGGCCGCCGGCCACCCAGACGAGCGAGGCGATGGCGGCGATCGCGTAAGGCGCGCGGCTCGGCTTGCGCTGCAGGCTCTGCAGAATCTGGCCGATCTGGGCGCGGTCGTCATTGGCGGCGCGGCGCGGCCCGTTCTCGTCGGACCATTCGCGCGTCTGCGCGTCTTCATTGAACAGGTCGGCGGTGACCGGCGGCGCGACGTTCGGGATGGGGGCGGGCTCGCCCGTTGCGGAACCCAAAGGCGGCACCGGCCGCGTCTCGATCGGGCGAATGGCGAGCGCCTCTTCGATGGCGTTCAGCGCTTCTTCCGTCGGGTCCTTGGATTTCTGGGGAATATTCGCCATTTCGGTCGTCGCCTCGTCGTTACGCCGGACTTGCTGCCGCGGCCCGAACCGTCACCTGGAAAAAGGCCCAGCCGCAGAAATTCATGCCTTTGCAGGCCGAATTTGCCGCCGCGTACGCCCCTCTCTCCACCGTGGTTAATCCTATCGCCTTGAGTGTGCGAAAGAAACCACGGCGGTAAGAAGTCTTTAATCATCGTTAACGAAGGTTAACCCTGATCCCGGCCCCCTCGCGCGCTGCATCATGCAGGTCCAATTGCGGCCACGATACGGCCCCGGAAGCGCCAAACCGCCACGCGGTTACGCCGTCCTTAACCACCCGCGCTGACCGGCATCGTCCATTTACCCCATTTTGGCCAAGTGCCGGCCAGACTGTTCTGCGACAAGCAGGGGGGAGCCATGGCCCAGGCCGCGATGACACCGCTGGATGAAACGACACGGCATATGCAACCGATGGGCGCTGTCATCGACCGCGATCATCTCGCGCGTATGACCTTTGGCGACGAGTCATTGGAGCGGGAACTTCTCCAGCTGTTCGATCGCCAAGCCGTCATTCTGCTGGACCGCATGCGGACCGCCGATGGCGCTTCGGTCGCGGCGCTGGCCCACACTTTGAAAGGCTCGGCCGTCGGTATCGGCGCCGGCCATGTCGCGCGTGCCGCGGCCGAAGTCGAACAGGCCCGCGGCGGCGCGGCCATCGACCGTCTGGCGGATGCGGTGGCGGTAGCCCGGGCTTGCATTGCCGAGCATCTGGCGGCCGCCTGAAAGTACGGCTTGCGAGGTTCTCGGAAGGGATAGCGCGCCCGGCGGATTGGCTATATAGGAAGCCCGCCCGCCAATTCCGGCGTGGTTTCTCCGAAAACGTGGCCGAACAGCCTTCCTATGCCGAAGATCACTTTCATCGATTCCAGCGGGACTGCCCGTACCGTCGACGCCGAGCTCGGCGCCACGGTGATGGAGACCGCGATCCGCAACAACATCCCCGGCATCGAGGCCGAGTGCGGTGGCGCCTGCGCCTGCGCGACCTGCCACGTCTATGTCGACGAGACCTGGCGCGAGAAGACCGGCGGCCCCTCGCCGATGGAAGAGGACATGCTCGATTTCGGTTACGACGTGCGCGAGAACTCGCGGCTGTCGTGCCAGATCAAGGTCACCGACGAGCTCGACGGCCTCGTCGTGCGTACGCCGGAGCGGCAGGCGTAAGTATTCTACGAGGCGTCGTCTGACGCCTGCGCGGCGCTTCACGCGCCGCGATATTTCCATTCTCCAGGCGCGCGACGGTTTCCGGCGGCAAGGGCCGCCCGCGGCGCGTCTTCGTGTCCATCATCACCAAGGTCGCGATTCCGGCGGCGAGGCAGATATCGTCGCGGAAGATCGCATGCATGATCGTGAACGAGCTGCGGCCGAACTCTAAGACGGCGCTGCCGATCACTATATTTCCGGGCCAGTGTAACTCGCGCAGGAAGTCGATCTCCTGGCGCACCAGCACGAAGGTGGCATCGCTGACGCCGATGCCGAGATCGGGGCCGCGGAACATGGCGACGCGGCCCGACTCGAAATAGGTTGCGTACACCGCGTTGTTGACGTGGCCCTGCGGGTCGAGATCGCCGAAGCGGATGATCTCGGTCACTCGATGGGGAAGATCGGTAAGTTGCGGTACCGGCTTGCGCGGCCGCGCGGTCGTCTCTGACATGGGCGGTTACGGCTTCATGCCGGCGGGCGCGA
>JANLJK010000336.1 GCA_029255525.1 Pseudolabrys sp. | reverse complement strand
GAAGCGGGCCTCACCCAGCCGGGCGGCGGCGAAGGCTCGACGTGCGCTCTCGTGGTCGGCCAGATGAACGAGCCGCCGGGCGCGCGCGCCCGCGTCGGTCTGACCGGTCTGACCCTGTCGGAATACTTCCGCGATCAGGGCCAGGACGTGCTGTTCTTCGTCGACAACATCTTCCGCTTCACGCAAGCCGGTTCGGAAGTGTCGGCGCTCCTCGGCCGTATTCCTTCGGCCGTGGGTTATCAGCCGACGCTCGCCACCGACATGGGCGCGCTGCAGGAACGCATCACCACCACGACCAAGGGTTCGATCACCTCGGTGCAGGCCATTTACGTGCCGGCCGACGACTTGACCGACCCGGCGCCGGCGACCTCGTTCGCGCACTTGGACGCGACCACCGTGCTGTCGCGTGACATCGCGGCCAAGGGTATCTATCCGGCGGTCGACCCGCTCGACTCGACCTCGCGCATGCTGTCGCCGCTCGTCGTCGGCGAGGAGCACTACTCCGTCGCTCGTAACGTCCAGCAGGTTCTCCAGCGCTACAAGGCGCTGCAGGACATCATCGCCATCCTGGGCATGGACGAGCTGTCGGAAGAAGACAAACTGACGGTCGCGCGCGCCCGTAAGATCGAGCGCTTCCTGTCGCAGCCGTTCCACGTCGCCGAAGTGTTCACCGGCTCGCCGGGCAAGCTCGTCGATCTCGCCGACACCATCAAGGGCTTCAAGGGCCTGGTGGAAGGCAAGTACGACCACCTGCCGGAAGCGGCCTTTTACATGGTCGGCACGATCGAAGAAGCCGTCGAGAAGGGCAAGAAGCTCGCGGCGGAAGCGGCGTAACTCCTATCACCTCTTCCTGAGGAGCCGACCGAAGGTCGGCGTCTCGAAGGATGAGGGATGAAAACCTCGGCCTCATCCTTCGAGACGAGCGCTTCGCGCTCTCCTCAGGATGAGGGACACAGACTAGGGATTTAGCAGAGGCTGCAATGGCCACTTTCCATTTCGATCTCGTCTCGCCGGCAAAGCTTTTGTTCTCCGGCGAGGTCGAGCAGGTGGACGTCCCGGGCGCGGAAGGCGACTTCGGCGTGCTGGCCGACCATGCGCCGCTGGTCGCCACGCTGCGGCCGGGCATCCTGACCGTGCGCGGCAGCAAGGGTGAAGAGAAGATCGTTGTGCTCGGTGGCTTCGCCGAAGTATCGGCCGAAGGCCTCACCGTGCTGGCGGATGTCGCCGAGTCCGTGGCCGATATCGACCGTACGATGATCACGACGCGCATCGGCGAGCTCGAGCAGAAGATCGCCAAGACCGAAGCCGGCAGCGCGCTCGACAAGCTGATCGCTCAGCTCGACCACTACAAGGCGGTCGATCGCCACCTCACCGGCACGGCGATGCACTAGGTATCGCTGCCAGGTACCGAAATTAAAAACGCCGGGATTACCCCCCGGCGTTTTGTTTTTGGGTGTCAGCGCACAGCGATCGGCTGTGGCGCGGTCTGCGTCGCACCTTCCACGGTGGCGTGCAGGTGCGCGACCAATGCCTCGTCGAGCCTGAGCCGCGCCGCCAACAGCGAAAGATAAGCGCGCTCCGACGGGTTATCGACGTCGATCGCCAAGAGTGACACCGTGTAGAGTTCGGCCGCTTCCTCCGGCGTACGCGCGGCGCGCGCCATGGCGTCGACGTCGAGCGGCTTGCGCAACTCGTCCATGACGAAGACCTTGTCCTCGGCGCTCACATTAAGCTTGTCCATCTGCGTGAAGATGTTGGCTTGCTCGGCGGCGTCGATATGCCCGTCCGCCTTGGCGGCGGAGATCATGGCACGCAGCAGATTGCGGCTGAGCGATTGCTGTTCGGCGTTTGAGATGGGGTTGAATGGCGTGTTGGCCGGCGGTGGCAGCAGTGGCGTCTGGGCGCTTGCGACGGATGCCGCCGTCTTGCCGGCCTGCCAGTTTTGATAGGCGCGATAGGCGAGCGCGCCGGCGACCGCCATGCCGCCATAGGTCAAGGCAGAGCCCGCCAGCTTGCGCCCGCTCTTCGAGCCTAGCAGCAGGCCAGCGAGGCCGCCGGTGAGTGCGCCGCCGCCGAAGCCGCTCAGCGCATTCGTAGCCTGTTGCAGGAGGTCGCCCGCCCCTTGATTGCCGAAGCTGCCGACCCGGTCCGGTCGCCCTTGGCCGCCGATGAACTGATCGAGCAAGCTCTTTGCGTCAAACATGTTGGTTCCTCGTCGTTTATCCCGAGGGCACCAGCTAGGCAGCGCTTGCGTCAGCACCAAGGTCGTGGCGTGCGGCGCAATGTCTCGACCGCCGCGACAAAATGACCGGCTTCAAGCCGGGAACGCGACGGCGCTCAGGCGAATTGACGGAACTCGCGCACGATGCGCTCATAGGTCTCGCGCTTGAACGGCACCACCAGGTCCGGCAGCTCGTCGATCTTCACCCAGCGCCAGTCGATGAACTCCGGGTCGTGGCCGCCGGCCGGGTTGGCGATGTCGATCTCGCGTTCCTCGCCGATAAAGCGTAGCGCGAACCACTTCTGCTTCTGGCCGCGATATTTGCCGCCCCAGGCTTCGCCGACGATGTCGCGCGGAATGTCGTAGGCGATCCAGTCGGCGATCTCGCCGAGCTTTTCGACCGACTTGATGTTCGTCTCTTCGTAGAGCTCGCGTAGCGCGCCCTGATACGGATCCTCGCCTTCGTCGATGCCGCCTTGCGGCATCTGCCAGACATGCGTGAGATCGACATGCTCTGGCCCGCCGGAGCGGCGGCCGACGAAGACGAGTCCGGTCTTGTTGAACACCGTGATGCCGGCGCAGGGACGATAGGGCAGGGATTCGTAGGAGGACATGGGCGGTGCCGGCGAATAGGGGATAGTGAGTGGAGGCTGGGACGATAGGCCTTCTACTTTCTATTCGCTACTCCTCACGACGACTTGGGCTTTGCCGCCACCATGCTGACGGGCACCAGCACGAAGCCGCGGGCCTCGAGCTTCTGTGCCCATTCGGCGATGCGCGCGATGGTGGCCGGCTGCGCGCCCGCCAGACCGACAGCGCTGCCGTTGTCGCGCGCCGCCGTCTCGAGCCGCGCCAGCGCGCGGTCGATCTCTGCCGGCGTCGGCACCGCGTCGAGCACGACATTCGCCTTGACGAAGGGCAGGCTCATGCTGCCGGCAAGCTGCGGCGCGACGGTGCGCGTCGAGGCGCCGTCGTCGACATACATCAGCCCGCGCTTGGACGCCTCGCGCAGCACCGGCGTCAAAGCCTGTTGCGATGTGCTGAAGCGCGAACCCATGACGCTCATCAGGCCGACATAGCCCTGGAAGCGGCTCATCAGCCATTGCAGCCGGTCGATATTCTGGTCGCCGGTCAGCGAGGTCAGCAGCGTCTGCGGGCCGGGATCGTTGTCGGGATAATCGAACGGCTCCATCGGCACCTGGAGCAGAATTTCATGGTTCTCGCCGCGCGCGCGCGCCGCGAGCTTGTCGAGGTCGGCGCCGAACGGCGACAGCGCGAACGACACCGACGCGGGCAGTTTCGAAAGCGCGTCGGCGGTGCCCGAGGCGCTGATGCCGACGCTGCCGACGATGATGGCGATGCGCGGCAGGTCCTTCTGCGCGGCGCTGAGCGGACGCGGGCGCGCGAAGGCGGCCGAGGGCTTGCTGCCGTCGGGGGCCACCTTCGGCACCGCGCCGTGGCGCGTGGCCTCCAGAAGCTTCGGATCCACCACCGGCTTGGCCGCTGCCGGCGTGGACGCCTCGCCATTGCCGGGGGCGAGCACCACTTCGCGCCGCGCACCGCTGGAGCCGTCGATAATGGTGATCGTCTGTCCGCTGCCGGCCGGCGGCGGCGCGGGCACCTGCACAGTGGCCTGGCCCTGGGGCGGGCCGTCGTAGCGCGCATGGGCGTTGCCGCCCACGCCTTCCGGCTTGGCAGTCGTCGCGGCGTCGGGTTTGGCGGCGATGATCGCCACTGGCTCACCGCCGAGCGGATCGCTCACCAGCGCCGCCCAGGCCAGCACAAAGAGCCCCGTGAGACCGAACAGGCCCGCCACCAGTTGCGGCGCGCCGATCGGAAGCTTCGGCAGCTTCGACAGTTTCTTTGGCTTGTCCTGGCCGAGCGGGGCGTTCAGGTCATCCGAGGCCACGGCCCAGATCCTTGCGAATCATCCACCAACTCTACCACGCGAAAGCGTGTGCCTTTCCTAAACGAAACGGGGCGGCCGATGCGACCGCCCCGTGGATATCTCGCGATGGAAAGGCTTAGTTCGGTACCGGCGTCTTGGCGTTCGGCGGGAAAGCCGAGTTGACCTGAACGCCGCGCAAGAGGTCCACCGCCATGCTGAGCGCCTTGTCGTTCTTCGGGTCCGGCGGGATGTAAGACTGGGAGCCGGTCTGCTCCTTGCCCTCGTCGCCCTTGAGGTGGCCGCGCAGTGAAGCCTCGCCCTTGGTGTCGGTCTTGGTCTTCAGCTCATCCGGCACGTCCTGCAGCACCTCGATGTCCGGGGTGATGCCCTTGGCCTGGATCGAGCGGCCGGACGGCGTGAAGTAGCGCGCCGTGGTCAGCCGCAGCGCGCCGTTGCCGGAGCCAAGCGGGATGATGGTCTGCACCGAGCCCTTGCCGAACGAGCGCGTGCCGAGCACGGTCGCGCGGCGATGGTCCTGCAGCGCGCCGGCGACGATTTCCGACGCCGAAGCCGAACCGCCATTGACCAGGATGATCACCGGCTTGCCCTTGGTGAGGTCGCCCGGCCGGGCGTTGAAGCGCTGCGTCTCCTCGGCATTACGGCCGCGGGTGGAGACGATCTCGCCCTTCTGCAGGAACGCATCCGACACCGAGATCGCCTGATCGAGCAGGCCGCCCGGGTTGTTGCGCAGATCGAGCACATAGCCCTTAAGCTTGTCGTCGCTGATCTTGGCGGAGATGTCCGAGATCGCCTTCTTTAGGCCTTCGGTGGTCTGCTCGTTGAACTGCGTGAGGCGGATATAGCCGATATCGTCGCCTTCGGTGTTCGAACGCACCGAGCGCACGCGGATGACGTCGCGCGTAATCGCGATCTCGACCGGCTTGTCCTGGCCCTTGCGCATGATGGTGAGCTTGATCTTGGTGTTCACCGGGCCGCGCATCTTCTCGACCGCCTGGTTGAGGGTGAGGCCCTGCACCTGGTCGTCGTCGAGCTTAGTGATGACGTCGTTCGCCAGCACGCCGGCCTTGGCGGCGGGCGTGTCGTCGATCGGAGCCACGACCTTGATCAGGCCGTCTTCCATCGTGACTTCGATGCCGAGACCGCCGAACTCACCGCGCGTCTGCACCTGCATGTCGCGGAAGCTCTTGGCGTCCATGTAGCTCGAATGCGGATCGAGGCCGGCGAGCATGCCGTTGATCGCCGTCTCGATCAGCTTGGCGTCGTCCGGCTTCTCGACGTAGTCGGCGCGCACGCGCTCGAACACGTCGCCGAACAAATTGAGCTGTCGGTAGGTGTCCGCGACGGCGGCCTTGGCGCTGGCGCCGACAAAGGCCAAGCGCGGCTGTTCCGCGAGCAGCGTCATTGCCGCTCCCGCCGCTGCGCCCAGGAGAATGAGTGAGGTCTTGCGCATCATCCGCGAACCTTTTCACCTTCGCCAGCCGCCCACCATGGGCCTGGATCGACGGGAGACCCGTCCTTACGAAACTCGATATAGAGCACCGGTTGGCTGGAACCAGTCGCCAGGACTGCGGCGATTTGGGAGCTGTTTCCCATGACCGCGACAGGCTCCCCGGTCAGAACGAACTGACCGAGATCGACTGATATCCGATCCATCCCAGCGAGCAAGACATGATATCCGCCGCCGACATTGAGGATCAAGAGTTGCCCGTAGGAGCGGAACGGCCCTGCATAAACGACCCAGCCGTCGGCGGGCGCCGTAATCTGCGCGCCGGCGCGGGTGGCGATGGAAAGACCCTTCTCCACTCCCCCGATACCATCGGGTGCGCCATATTCCTTCAATTTGATGCCGTTAACCGGGATTGGAACCCGGCCGCGCAGCGATGCGAAGGCAATGGCCGGTGCCAGGCGGCCCGGATCGTGTAAAGCGGCCAGCGCGGAGCGGGAATCGCCGCGTCCGCCCTCGCGCGCGGCGCGTGTCGCCTGATCCAGGCCCTGTTCGAGCTTGCTGATCAAATCTTTGAGATTGTCGACCTGGCGCGCCAGATCGGTGGCGCGGGAACGCTCGGCCGTCAGTGCTTTTTCGCGCTCGGCTTCCTGCTTCTGGCGTTCCTCGACCAGCGCCGTCATGCGGGTGCGCTCTTGGCCGAGCGCGGCGACTTCGGCGTTGAGCTGGTCGCGTTCGGTCGCGATCTGTTTGCGGACGGCGACAAGCCCGGTGAGGTCATGCGCCAGCGCGTCGACCTGCTGGCGCATTTCCGGCAAGACGGCGCCGAGCACCATCGCGGTGCGCACCGATTGCAGCGCGTCTTCCGGGCTGGCGATCAAGGCCGGCGGCGGACGATGGCCGATGCGCTGCAAGGCGGCGAGCACCTCGCCGATGACCGCGCGGCGACCTTCCAGCGATTTGCGGATCGTTGCCTCATTGGCGTCGAGCGGCTTCAGGCGCGCTTCGGTTGCCGCGATTTTCGATTCGACGCCGCGCAGCTTGGCAGCGGTGCCGATCAGCGCCTGATTGAGATTGCGCCGGTCGGCGCCGATCTGTTCGATTTCACGCTTAAGCGCGGCTTCGGTCTCGGCCGATTGGCGTTGCGCGTCGCGCGTGGCCTGCAGTTCTTCCTCGCGCTGCTTCAGCGTATCGAGCTTTTCGGATTTGTCGGCTGGTTTATCGGCTTGCGCCAATACCAGCGGGGCACGCTCCTGCGCGGCGGCAAGGTCGGCGACGGCAAACGGCAATGCGAAACTCAGGCCCGCGATCAATGCCGCGCGCGGGCCGAGGCGATTCGAGCTGCCAGTGCAAATCATTGCCGAAGGTTACGCCCGCGGTTCCGGACTGCAATATCGATGTCTCGCCATTCCATGCCCGCCGATTAAGTCCAAATCGGGGAGGGGCACATTAATTGGCGTTTAGGCCCGATGGTATGGATGGCCGGTGAGGATGGTGGCCGCACGATAAACCTGCGCCAGCAGCATCGCCCGCACCAACTGGTGCGGACAGGTGGCGGTTCCGAAGGCGATGCGCAACGAGGCCTTGTCTTGCAGGCTTGGAGACAGCACATCGGCGCCGCCGATGATGAAAACCGTCGCCGGTCTGTCGTTGCCGCGCCATTGCGCGAGTTGATTGGCAAAGCCTTCGCTATCGAGATTGTCGCCGCGGCTGTCGAGTAGAACGACCGCGGCGCCTTGCGGGATGACATTGGCGAGTGCGATCGATTCCTCCAGCATGCGCTTGGCGGGATCGTCGGCGCGGCTCTCACGGATTTCGATGATCTCGACATCGCGCCAGCCGAGCTGGCGGCCGGTCTGCGCCGCGCGTTTCCGATAGCGCTCGGAAAGCTCGGTTTCCGCGCCCTTCAGGCGACCAATGGCAGCCACGATTATGCGCATCGTGGCTGAACTGTATCAGCTCGGACGACGCGCGTCGGGCGAGCCCGACCACATCTTTTCGAGATTGTAGAAGCCGCGCACTTCGGGCTTGAAGACGTGGATGATGACATCGCCCGCGTCGATCAGCACCCAGTCGCCTTGCTTCGCACCCTCGACGCGGATGCGTTTCACGCCGGCTTTTTCCAGGTCCTTGACCACGCGATCGGCCACCGAGGTGACATGGCGGTCCGAGCGTCCGCTCGTCACGACCATGTAATCGGCGATCGAGGTCTTGCCGGCCAGATCGATGCTGATGGTGTCCTCGGCCTTCATGTCTTCGGCGGCGGCGAGGGCGATACGAAGTGTCTCTTGCGCGCTATGGGCCTGAGAGACGGTTTCGGGCGCGGCCTTCTTTGCCTTAGCGGCCCGAGAGAGTGCTTGTGTAGCCAGGGGTTCTTATCCTTTCAGGTTGCCGCACTCGACCCGGATGACACCGGGATTGCCAGTAAACATAACCCTTTTACGCCGATTTGCCAGCCGGCGGCGGCCGCGGCGCTAATCTTCGGGAGTTTCCGTATGGTCGCGCGCGGCCCGCAAGGCGGTCGACGACAACGGCGATTTGAGGCCGTGCAGGAAGGTCCAGGCCGGCGCCCGGCGATTAGGTAGGGTGGTGACGAGGGCTTCCGGAACGCGGGCGTCACGCAACGCCTGGCCGGCCGGGCTGGCGCCGGCATAGAGGCTCGGGCCCAGGCGGTCGACCACGGCGATCGGCACCAGCGACGCGATACCGCGCCAGTTCTGCCAGCGGTGGAAGTGGCGGAGATTGTCGGCTCCCATGATCCAGACAAAGCGTACACCCGGACAGCGGGCGCGCAGCCAGGAAATGGTGTCATAAGTGTACCGCGTCTTGATGACAGCCTCGAGGCCGGTCACGTCGATGCGCGGATGATGGGTGAGCGCGCGCGCGGCGGCGATGCGCTCATTGAGCGGCGCGAGGCCTTTGGTGTTCTTCAGCGGATTGCCCGGCGTCACCAGCCACCAGACGCGGTCGAGCTTGAGGCGCTTGAGCGCCAGGAGCGATGCTGCGACATGAGCCTGATGCGGCGGATCGAATGTTCCCCCGAACAGCCCAATCCTCATGCCGGGCGCGTGCGGGGGCAGGACGCGCTCGGAGCGGGCGAGTTCTTGCGGGTTCACGGCCGGATCTGACCACTTCCGCGGATGCGGTATTTGAACGTCGTGAGTTGTTCGACGCCCACCGGCCCGCGCGCATGCAGGCGGCCGGTCGCGATGCCGATCTCGGCGCCGAAACCGAACTCGCCGCCGTCGGCGAATTGCGTCGAAGCGTTATGCAGCACGATAGCGGAGTCGACCTGGGTGAGGAATTTGTCGGCCGTGGCCTGGTCGTCGGTGATGATGGCGTCGGTGTGATGCGAGCCGTAGCGTTCGATATGCGCGATGGCGGCGTCGACGCCGTCGACCACCTTCGCCGCGATGATCGCGTCGAGATATTCCGTCGACCAGTCTTCTTCGCTGGCCGCTTTGACGCGCGCATCGACGGCCTGCACGGCTTTGTCGCCACGGATCTCGCAGCCGGCCTCGATCAGCATCTCGATCAGCGGCTTGAGATGTGTCGACGCGCAGGCGCGATCGACGAGCAGTGTTTCGGCCGCGCCGCAGACGCCGGTGCGGCGCATCTTGGCGTTCAGCACGATGGTCTTGGCCATATCGAGCGAGGCGGCCTTGTCGACATAGACATGCACGACGCCTTCGAGATGGGCGAAGACCGGCACGCGCGCTTCCGCCTGCACGCGCGCGACCAGGCTCTTGCCGCCGCGCGGCACGATGACGTCAATATTGCCGTCGAGGCCGCCGAGCATCTGGCCGACCGCTGCTCGATCGCGTGTCGGCACCAGCGAGATGGAGGCTTCCGGCAAGTCGGCGGCACGCAGGCCCTGGGTTAGAGCGGCGTGGATAGCGCGCGACGAGCGCGAGGAGTCGGAGCCGCCGCGCAGGATCGCGGCATTGCCCGACTTCAGGCACAGCGCGCCGGCATCGGCCGTCACATTGGGCCGGCTCTCATAGATGATGCCGATGACGCCGAGCGGCACGCGGACGCGCTCGATGCGCATGCCGTTCGGCCGCGTCCAGGCGTCCATGACGCCGCCGACGGGGTCCTTGAGCGCCTGCACGGCCTCGATGCCGGCGGCGATGCCCTCGACCCGCGCCTCGTTAAGCGACAGCCGGTCGACGAAGGCGTTATCGGCGCCGGAAGCACGCGCCTCGGCGATATCCTCGGCATTGGCGGCCAGAATGGCCGCTTTCTGGGCCCGGACGGCGGCGGCCATGGCAGCCAGCGCGCGGTCCTTCTGTGTAGCCGGGGCCTGTGCCAGAACCTGCGCGGCCGCGCGCGCGCGGCGGCCGATTTCGGCCATCACGGCCGAAATATCGCCTGTTCCTTCAATGCTTTTCAGTGGCGCGCTCATCGCCCAGCCCAGTCGCCTTGAGTGTCGTTTTGGTGCCGTCATCCCCGGCCCCGGGGCCGCTTACCTAACACGTCGCTGTTCCGGCCGCGAGATGGGGCTTGGCCCGGCATAGCAGGGGTCCCGCCGGGGGATAACGGGCACAGCGAGGATAACGCGAAAAAGTACGAAGCCGATCAATTGACCTACACATTGGGCTGCCAAGCTTCGGTAACGCGTGAATTGCGTCACGGTTTCAGGCGCAAGCGTGGAGGATGTCATGGCATATCGTCTCTCGAGACTGCCCAGCCGGTTCCCGGTCGGCACGAAGTTCGTGGTCGAAGGCCGCGCTGGCGACGTGAAGCGCTACATCGAATTTCCGGACGGCACCAAAGTCCGCCTGCCGCCCCAGCCGGAACGGCCCCCGGCGCGCCGCCGCGGCAAACGGCGGGCCGCCTGAGGCGACGCCGGATAAAAAAAGGGGCCTCGCGGCCCCGGGGGATAGTCTCTTTGGTGTCGTCGCCGCGGACGCCAGGGGGGTGCAGGAAGATGCAGGGTCTGGCGTAACGGCTTATGCGCGACAGTAGACCCGCCGGCCCGACGTCGGACAATTGGCCAAAACGCCGCGTGAGATAGATCGTCGCGGCGATCCCGGCCCCGGGTTCCCTCACTCTCCAGCCAGTGCCAAGTCGTCCCGGTGCACCATCTCGGTGCGGCCCTCATAACCCAGGATCTCCCGCACGTCGGACGACGACAGGCCCTTGATCGTGTCGGCGTCGGCCGCGTCATAGGCGATCAACCCGCGGCCGATCTCGCCGCCATCCGGCCCGCGCACGATGACCGCATCGCCGCGTTCGAAGGTGCCGTCGATCTTCACCACGCCGGCCGGCAACAGGCTCTTGCCCGAACGCAGCGCCCGCACCGCGCCGGCATCGATATGCAGCGCGCCGCGCGGCTCCAAGGAGCCAGCGATCCATTTCTTGCGCGCGGTCACCGGATTAGCCGGCGTCAGGAACCAGGTACAGGGCGCGCCTTCGGTAATGCGCTTGAGCGGATGCACCACGTGGCCCGACGCGATGACCATATGCGTGCCGGCGGTGGTGGCGATCTTGCCGGCCTCGATCTTGGTCACCATGCCGCCGCGCGACAGTTCCGAGCCGGACGCACCAGCCATCGCCTCGATTTCCGCGGAGATGCGCGGCACCACCGGCACGAGCTTCGCATCGGTGTTCTGCGCCGGCGGCTTGTCGTAGAGCCCGTCGATGTCGGACAGCAGCACCAGGAGGTCGGCGCTGGTCATGGTGGCGACGCGCGCGGCAAGGCGGTCGTTGTCGCCGTAGCGAATCTCGGTGGTGGCGACGGTGTCGTTCTCGTTGATCACCGGCACGCTGCGCCATTCCAAAAGCTTGGCGATGGTCGAGCGCGCGTTGAGATAGCGCCGCCGCTCCTCGGTGTCGCCCAATGTGACCAGCACCTGCCCCGCGGTGATGTTGTGCGCGCCGAGTGCCTCCGACCAAGCGCGCGCCAGCGCGATCTGTCCGACCGCGGCGGCGCCTTGCGCTTCCTCGAGCTTGAGCGGCCCGCGCGGCAGCTTGAGCACGGCACGGCCGAGTGCGATCGACCCGGACGATACCACCAGCACGTCACGGCCGTCGCCGTGCAGGGCGGCGATATCGGTCACCAGGCTGTCGAGCCAGTCGCGCTTGAGCGCGCCGGCCGTGCTGTCGACCAGGAGCGACGAGCCGACCTTCACGACGATGCGGCGGAAATCCTTGAGAGACGGCGTTTTAGACATGGGCCCCGGCGAACGGATGAAAGGCGCCGGGTCTTTAGCACGGCTCCCGCCGGGACGTCATGGGTCGAGCGCCCGGGGCCTCTATTCCTTCGGCCGGAGCTTCTGCACCTCGGCGTCGCTGGGCTGCAGTGTGCTGCCGTCGACGTAGCTGAAGCTCTTCATATAGCCGGTGCCGTCCTTGATGGCGGTGCGGCCGACATAGAGGCCGAAGGTTGACTGGTGGTCCTGCGGCCGGAAGGTGAGCCTGCCGGAGGGCGTGTCGAACGACAGTCCTTCGAAGGCCGTGACCAGCTTCTCTGTATCGGTGGACTTCGCCTTGGCGATACCGGCGGCGAGCGCCTTCATCGTGTCGTAGCCGACCAGGGAGGCGATGCGCGGATAGTCGCTGAACTTCTTCTGATAGGCGGTCAGGAACGCTTTGTGCTCGGGCGTGTCGATCGCGTACCAAGGATAGCCGGTGACCAGCCAATTGTCCGGCGAGTCGGACTTGAGCGGATCGAGATATTCCGGCTCGCCGGTGAGCAGGCTCACCACTTCGCGGTCCTTGAACAGATCGCGGCTCTGGCCTTCGCGCACGAATTTCGCGAGGTCCGAACCGAACAGCACGTTGAAGATCGCGTCGGGCTTGGCGTCGCCGACTGCCTGCGCCACCGCGCCGGCGTCGATCTTGCCGAGCGGCGTCGCCATGTCGGCGACGAATTCGACATCGGGCTGCGCTTGGCGCAACAGCTTCTTGAAGGTCGCGACGGCGGACTGGCCGTATTCGTAATTCGGATAAACCATCGCCCAGCGTTTCTTCTTGAGCTGCGCGGCGAGCGGCACGAGCGCGGCGGCATGCGAATAGGTCGAGGCGCGCAGGCGGAACGTGTAGCGGTTGCCGTTGTCCCACACGATCTTGTCGGTGAGCGGAGCGGAAGCGAGGAAGAAGATCTTGCGCTGCTTGGCGAAGTCCGTGATGGCCAGACCGACATTCGACAGGATCGTGCCGGTGAGCACGGCGACCTGTTCGCGCGAGATCAGTTCCTCGGCGTTGCGCACGGCATCGCCCGGATTGGCGCCGTCGTCGCGTACGATGAGTTCGAGCTTGCGGCCGAGCACGCCGCCGGTCGCATTGATCTCCTCGATCGCAAGCTCGGCGCCACGTTTGTAATGGACCGTGCTGCTGGCCATTGCCTTGTAGCTGTTGATGTCGCCGATCTTGATCGTGTCTTCGGCGCGGGCCGGCAGCCCAGCGGTCGCCAGGGCGAGCGCGGCAATCGTCAAAAAGGCGTAGCGTCGCATAGTTCCCCTCGTTTTGCTGGGCCCATTCGGGCTTTATTGGCGGCGCTTATTGCGCCGCGTGGCTTTACGCAGTTCGGATGGCCGTAATCGTTCAGGCAGCGGTACTGCTCTCGCTCTTGATCCCGGTCTCGGCTTCGATCATCTGGTCGACCATGCGCCGCATCTGCATCGGCGAGGCGTCGATCGCCAGGCGGATGGGCCGGCGACGGTTCGGCAGCTCTTCGTTGCGCTGGATCGCCTCGAGGATAACTTTGTCTTCGTTGAAGGCGACGCGGAACTGGTCGGACATCGCCTTCGTCGTCAGCGCGTCGGTCGGGAAGTTCTTCACGTAAAGCCAGTGGTCGATGCAGGACGTCTCGTCGACCGGCGTAATGAAGTGGCAGGCGTGAATCTGGATGCCGTTGTCGCGGCGGCCTTCCGGCGCGCCGGTGCCGGTCGGCGCGCTGCCGAAGTCGATTACGGCGATGCTCGGCGCGTGATAATGATAATAGTGCCAGCGATCGACATGGCCGGTGAACTTGCCGAACTTCTGGAACAGCGGAATCGCCGGCGAATCCATGATCCAGCGCCAGGTCACCAGGCGGTCCGGCCGCTTCTCATGCTGGACCGGAATGTCTTCGCTGGCGGCGCTGCCGAGCGTCGACAAATGCACGAAGCTGACATGCGCGGGATCGCACAGATTGTCGGCGAGCGAGAGATAGTGGCAGCGAATGGCGAGTGCATCGCCTTCGACCGAGCTCCAGTTCGTGTCGTGATACTCGGCGAGATCGTAGACCGGCGTTGTGGCCGCAAGCGCCGGATCGCCCATCCAGATCCAGGCCAGCCCCATATTCTCCCGGATCGGATAAGAACGGGCCTTGGCATTGGGCGGAATGATCGGCTGGCCCGGAATGCGCACGCAGCGGCCGCCGCCATCGAACGTCATGCCGTGATAGCCGCATTCGATGGCGTCGCCTTTCAGCTTGCCCATCGAGAGTGGCGCGAAGCGGTGCGGACACATGTCTTCGAGCGCCGCGATCCGGCCATCCTCCGTCCGATAGAGGACGATCTGTTCGCCGAGCACCTTGCGGGCCGTCAGGCCGCGGCCGACGTCGCGTGACCAGGCGGCGGGGTACCAGGCATTGCGCGCGAAAGCGGCTGGGGCGGTCATGTCTGACTCCGGGTCCGACGGGCAAAAATGTAGTAATCACTTAATTCATTTCCAGGGTAGCAGCGCCCGGCCATATGGCAAGCGTGTTTTTTGAGCATGGCGGCTGCCTTCCGCGCCGCCGATCTGGGCAGCGCCGATGCCGGCGCGCTTGTGAAATCGCCGCGCGCGTCGCATAGAAAGATAGCTTGTGAGGCGTTTTGCGCCTCGTTAACCCGATCGCCCCGCTCCGACATCGCACGTAGACATGACCGAACAGACCCCCGTCGCTCCCTCGACCGCGTCGCGTTCAGCGAGGAAAGGCAAGCGCCGTGGTCGTCCGAAGAAGCAGCCGAATGGTGGCATCGACACGCGTGAAAAGATTCTCGCCGCGGCCATTAAGGTGTTCGCGGCGCGCGGGCTGAGCGGCGGCCGTGTCAATGTGATTTCGCGCGCGGCGCGCTCGAACGACCGCATGATCTACTATTACTTCGGCAGCAAAGAGCGGCTGTTCGTCGAGGTGCTGGAGAAAGTCTATCGCGACATGTGGGAGGCCGAGAGCGCGCTCGCGCTTGATCAGGCCGACCCGATCGAGGCGCTGGAGAAGTTCGTCGGGTTCACGCTCGATTACTATCTGTCGCATCCGGAGATGCTCACAATCCTCAACAACGAGAATCTGCTGCAAGGAAAGCACGTCACGAAGTCGAAGAAGCTGAAGGAGCTTTCCTCGCCGGCGCTCGACCTGATGGAGCGCATCTACCGCCGTGGCGTCGAAAAAGGTTTATTCCGCGCAGATGTGAAGCCGCTGGAATTGTATCTTTCGGTGCTGGCGCTGAACTACTTCTATGTGTCGAACCGTTACACGCTGTCGGCTTTTCTCGGTGCCGATCTCACCGGCGACAGCCTGAAGTCCTGGCGGCGTTGGGCGGTCGACGTGATCGTCCGCGCCGTGCGCGTCTAAGACGAGCACGCGGGCGACGGCTCAGATCGCCTTGCGACGCGGTCTTGCTGGTGTCTTTCGCGCCGTTTTGCGGGCCTGTGCCCGCCTGCGCTCACTCATGCCGCAGCGCCTCGATCGGATCGAGCCGCGCCGCGCGCCGCGCCGGGAAATAGCCGAACACAATCCCCACCAGCGCAGAGAACGCGAAGGCGACGACGATGATTTGCGCATCCACCTTGAATGGCACCTGCAGGGCGCTTGTGGCGGCGAATGCCAGACTCAGGCCGAGCGTGATGCCGATCAGACCGCCAAACAGCGACAGCACCACCGCTTCGACGAGGAACTGCGACAGCACTTGCCGCTCCAGTGCGCCGATGGCGAGCCGGATGCCGATCTCCCGGGTGCGCTCGGTCACCGACACCAGCATGATATTCATGATCCCGATGCCGCCGACCAGCAGGCTCACCGCCGCCACCGCGCCGAGCAGCGCGGTCAGCATGGCCGTCGTCCCGGCGGTTGTCTGCGCGATCTGCTTCATGTCGAGAACCGAGAAGTCGTCGTCTTTGCCGGGACCGATATTGCGGCGTTCGCGCAGGATGCGCTCGATGTCGCTTTGTACCTTGGCCGTTTCCACGCCGTCCTTGGCCGAAACCATGACGCGGTTGATATCCGTGTTGCCGGCCAGCCGCCGCTGGAACGTGCGTAGCGGCATCAGCACGATATCGTCCTGGTCGGTGCCGAAGCTCGACTGGCCCTTGGTCTCGAGCATACCAATGATCTCGCAGGATACATTGCCGACCCGGATGCTGCGGTTGAGCGGATCGACCGGCCCGAACAGCTTGTTGCGGACGGTGGTGCCGATGATGCACGCGGTGCGGCCGCCACGGATCTCGGTGTCGAAAAACTGGCGCCCGGAGATCAGTCGCCAATCCTGGGTGATGAAATAGTCATTGTCGGTTCCAGTGACCGGCGTCGTACGGCTCTCGGAGCCGTAAACGAGTGTGACGGACTTCTGCGAGACCGGCGCGACGGCTTTGATGCCGTTGAGCTGGGTCTTCATCACATCGATGTCGCGCGTGTTGAAGGCTTTTGCGTCGGAACTGGCGCGGCCCGGCCCCATCTGACCGGGGCTGACCGACAGCAGATTGGAGCCGAGCTTGGCGAGGTCGGCGGTGACCTTGGCGGTGGTGCCGTTGCCGATGGTCACCATGGCGATGACCGCTCCGACGCCGATGACGATGCCGAGCACAGTCAGGAACGACCGCAGCGGGTTGCGCATGATCGCCTGGAAAGCGAGTCTGACGACCTCGATCAGCATCAGGCGGCCCGGTCTTCGTTGCGGATGTCGCTTTCGAGCTTGCCGTCGACGAAGCGCAAGATGCGGCGCGCATAAGCGGCGATGTCGGTCTCATGCGTCACCATCACCACGGTCATGCCCTGATCGCGGTTGAGGCTGGTAATGAGCTGCATGATCTCGTGGCTGGTCCTGGTGTCGAGATTGCCGGTCGGCTCGTCGGCGAGAAGCAAATCCGGTTCGGTCACGATGGCGCGCGCGATGGCGACGCGCTGCTGCTGGCCGCCGGAGAGCTCGTTGGAGGTGTGGTGGCCGCGCCCGGACAGGCCGACGCGCTCGAGCGCGCGCGCCGCGAATTTCTGCCGTTCGGTCGCCGGCATGCCGCGATAGATCAGAGGCAGTTCGACATTCTCCAGGGCCGTGGTGCGTGCGAGCAAATTGAAGCCCTGAAACACGAAGCCGAGCATATGGCGCCGGATCAGCGCGCGCTGATCGTGCGGCAGCCGCCCGACCTCGATGCCTTTGAACAGGTAGTCGCCCGAGGTTGGCGTATCGAGGCAACCGATAACGTTCATGGCCGTCGACTTGCCGGAGCCGGACGGGCCCATGATGGCGACGAACTCACCGGTCTCGATGGTGAAGTCGACGTTATTGAGCGCATGCACAGCCGCCGTACCAGTCCCGTAGACTTTGCTGACCGAGCGAAACTGGATCAGCGGCGGTGACGGCGCGGCGTCGGTCACGGCGTGGCTCCCGTCATTTGCTCGTCGTCTGGTCGACGATCACCGTCTGTCCAGCCTGCAGTTCGCCGCTCTGCACTTCGGTGCGTTTGCCGTCGCTCGCGCCGATGGCGATGCGTTGCGCGACCGGCGTGCCATCACGCAGGATCCAGATGGTGCGGTTCTGACCCGTTTCCTCGCGCGGCGTCGCGGCGCGGAAGCGCGGCGGCCCGGGCAGGATACGGCTGAGCAGGCTGCCGCTGTCCGTTTCCGTTGCCGGCGGTAAATAACGCAGGGCTGCGTTGGGTATGAGCAGCGCGTCCTGGACTTCCTTTACCTTGATTTCGGCCGTCGCTGTCATCCCGGGCCGCAGTAGCAACTCGGAATTATCGACGTCGAGGATCGCTTTGTAGGTGACGACGTTGTTTGTCGTCTCGGACGAGTAGCGGGTGTAACGAATGCGGGCAGGAAACTTGCGATTGGGAAAAGCGTCGACGCCGAAGGTGGCGCTCTGTCCGTCCAGCACCTGGCCGACATCGGCTTCATCGACGTCGACACGGACCTCCATTTTTCGCAGATCTTCGGCGATGGTGAACAATGTTGGCGCGGACAGCGATGCGGCAACGGTCGAGCCGGGATCGATGCTGCGCGTCAGCACCACGCCGTTGGTGGGTGAAATGATCGAGGCCTTCTTCAGATTGGTTTCGTCGACCTGGACGTCCGCTTCCGCGACCGTGACGTCGGCGCGCGCGCTTTCCAGCGAGGTAATGGCGCGGTCGCGCGCGGCCAGGGCCTGATCGTGATCCTTCTGCGAAATCGCCCGGTCCGGCATCAGCGCCTTGTTGCGGGCGTAGTCGCGCTCTTTCTCCTGAACGGTCACTTCCGCCTCGGACACTTTCGCCTTGGCGGCGGCGAGCTTCGCGCGCGAGCTGTTGAGCGTTGCTGTCAGTTTGGTGATGTCGAGCTCGGCCAGCAGTTGGCCGGCCTTCACCGGCGAATTGTAGTCGACGAAGACGTTACGGATCGTGCCCGACAATTCGCTTGAAACGTCGACCTTCTTGGTTGGCTGCACCGAGCCGGTGGCGGTGACGATGACCGTCAAATTGCCGCGCGTTGCCGGTTCGGTGACGTAGCGCACGCTGCTTGTGCTGCCGCCGAACAGCCAGAGCGATAGGACGAGCGCGAGCGCGGCCAGGACCGCGACGGCCATGATCGGCTTGCGATATTTGGTCCAGCGCGACGCGGAGGTGTTTCCCATGCCGAGGATGGCCTGGATGTCGCTGCGCTCATGCGGGTCGATGGGTTTGGTCATTGGTTGCCGTTCGGTCGTGCCACCAACGGTTCTTATCTTATCGATCGGAGCTGCAATATGTTGAATTTGGTCAATCGTGAGCGACTTTGTAACGGTTGTTACACATGGCCCCGATCGCAGCGGTAGGGAAGCGGCGTTCCATGGTGGCCGTGCCAATCCGGCCGGCGGACTGTCGCTCGCCAGCCGTGGCGCGCTGATAAAAGATATAAGTATGGACTTTCAATTCAAGCTGTGGAATTTTGCCGCCAAAGCCGACGAAAATAGTCTTTCGGCGCACGAAAAAAATACACCAGGGGAGGCTGACCATGATCCGCATGATCTTTGCCACGTTGCTCGCGCTCGCCGTTCCTGCCACCGCGCAGGACGTCTACCCGTCGCGCACTATCACCATCGTCTGCCCCTATGCCGCCGGCACCACGCCCGACATCATCGCGCGCCAGTTCGGCGACGCGCTGTCGCAGCGGCTCGGCCAACCGGTCATCATCGAGAGCAAGTTGGGAGCAGGCGGACTGCTCGGCACCGAATATGCCGCCGCGCAGAAGCCGGACGGCTACACCTTGTTTCTCGGCTCCAAGGACACCAATGCCGTCCTCGGCCATCTCTATCCCAAGCGCAATTTCGATCCCAACAAGGCGCTGGTGCCGATCTCGCTTCTGGGTACCATCGACAATGCCTTCGTGGTCTCGCCTTCGCTCGGCATCAATACGCTGAAGGAGTTCATTGAGGTCTCGAAGAAGGGGCGCACGTTCACCTTCGCCTCGCCCGGCGTCGGCACCAACTTGCATCTGCTCGGCGAACTGCTGCGCGCGAACGAAAAGCTCAATATGACGCATGTGCCGTATCGCGCCTTCCCGACCGCGTTCCAGGACGTGATCGGCGGGCGCGTCGACATGGTCGTGGCCGGCGTACCGCCGATCACCGGCATGCTGGCGACGGGTAAGCTGAAGGCGCTGGCGGTGACGGGACCCAAACGCATGGCGGCCCTGCCAGATGTACCGACGACGAAGGAGCTGGGCTATGACGACCTTACCTTCGTCGGCTGGTTCGGCCTGCTGGCGCCGGCCGGTACGCCGCAGTCGATCCTCGACAAGCTCAACGCCGAGGCCAAGGCGATCGCGCAACTACCGGCCTATCGCGCCAATCTGGAGAAGATCTACGTCACGCCGGAAGGCGGCAGCCCGGCGGAGTTCAAGGCGCTGATCGACAAGGAATCCGAGCGGCTCGGCGCGCTCATCCGCCAGGTGGGCATCAAGATCGAGCAGTGAGCGGCTCGGAAATAGTACGAACAAAGTATGTAGAAATGGCGCGCGCGGCCGCATAGGCCGTGTGTTCCGACATGACGATGGTATGGTGCGTCCCATCAGGAATCGCCCCGCCATCGATGTCCCCGCTCCAGCCAAGGTCGACACTAAGCCCTATGACCCGGCGCATCTTTGGGATGGCGCTTGGTGTTTTTGCTGGCGTCTCGATCAGCGGCGGGGCGGCGCTGGCGGATTGTACGCCGGCCTCGGGCAGCGGCGTCACCGCCACCTGTAGCGGCGCCACGACCAACCAGGCGGGCGGCGCGCCGGGCACCAGCGCCGGCGTCAACGGCTACGGCACCGGCTTTGAAACCGGCATCACGATCGATGTGCTCGCCGGCTCCACCGTGACCGGCACCAATTGGGGCCTGCGTTTCGATACCGGCACGGTGACGAATTTCGGCGCGGTGAGCGGCGCCGGGTCGGCCGGCATTGCGGGCGCCGGTACGATCCTCAATTACGGCACGGTGACCGGGTTCAACGGCGTCTCGAGTTTCAGCACCAACTTGGTCAATTACGGCGTCATCACCGGCACCAATTTCGGCGTCAGCGCTACCACCGCGACCGTCACCAATTACGGCGCCATCACCGGTGCCAATCGCGGCGTCACCGGCGGCGACATCACGGTCATCAACAGCGGCACCATCACCGGCACAAGCACATACGCCATCAGCGGCAGCACTAGCGTCAACGTGACGAACACTGGCACGATCACCAGCAACAACGTCGCGATCAACGGCAGCGGCACGATCAACAATGCCGGCATGATCCACGGCGGCATCTACGCCCTGTTCGGCAATGTCGTGACTCTGACCAATACCGGCACGGTCGAGGTGAGCAATGCCAGCGGCTACGCCGTCAACGTGAACACGCTGGCGACGGTGACCAATAGCGGCACGATGATCGGCGGCATCTTTGGCACCGCCGCGGTCGTCGACAATTCCGGCACCATCGCGGGCCGCCAGGTCGGCATCTCCGTCGGTACAGCGACGGTCACCAATTCGGGCACGATCACCGGCACCAATTATGGCATTGAAGCCGCCAATGGCAGCGTGACGAACACAGGCACGATCTCGGGCCGCACCGGTGTCCGCGCGCTCGCCGGCACCGGCCTGAGTCTGACCAATGCCGGCAATATCACCGGCACCAACGGCACGGCGATCGACTTCAGCACATCGAGCAACGATACGCTCACCTTGCTGCCGGGCTCGCGCATCGTCGGCGCCATCAAGCTCGGCAGCGGTGACGCTGTGACGATGACTGCCGGCGGCGACACCTCCTCGCTGACGACGTTCACGCCGAACGGCGCTTATACGCTGAACGTCAACGGTAGCGCGCCTTACGCCATCTCCGGCAACCAGGTCGCGATTGTCGATCCGACCGGCTTTGCCGGCAGCGACCGCGGCATCATGGATTTCACGCGCGCCGTCTCCGGCCTGCTCGACGAGCGCGGCGACGAGACCCAAGCGAGCGCCGGCGCCATCGCCTATGCGGCGGATAGCGGGCTCGCCGCGCAGCTCGACGATGTATTCGCGCAGTTCTCCGGCGGAGCGAAATCCGATGCGACGATGTTCCGCAATGCCAGCGTGGTCACGGCCGATGGTGGCGGTGTCTGGGCCAAAGGCTTCGGCGGCCGCCGCGTGCAGCAGGCCGACGGCCCGACCTTGCGCTCGGTCACCGGCTTCTACGGCGGCGCCATCGGCATGGACCGCATGGTGCGGTCCGATCTGCGGCTCGGCATCTATGCCGGCGCTGGCACGACGCGGCAGAGCATCGATGCCAATTCAGGCTCGACCGACAGCGATATCGTGTTTGGCGGCGTCTATGGTCGCTGGTCGTTGGGCGCGGGCTTCTTCAACGCGGCGCTGAGCGGCGGCGTGAGCCGCAACGCCATCACCCGTAACATCGCCGACAATCTCAGTGCCGGCGGCATGCAGACGGCGACGGCCGACACCACGGGCTGGTACGTCAGCCCCGAGCTTACCTATGGCTATCGCATCCCGCTCGGCGGAAATCTCACGCTGACGCCGGCCGCGCATCTGCGCTACGTGGCGGCGGGCCTCGGCGCTTACACGGAGACCGGCTCGTCGTCGAACCTCACGGTCGGCGTGCGCACCATGCAGGACCTCGAAGAACGCAGTGAGCTCAAGCTGACACAGACGCATGCATTCGCCAGCACGGCGCAGCTGCGCACCAGCGTGCATGCCGGCGTGCTCGGTCTGCAGCGCCTGGGTGGCACCAATGTCAGCGCTGTTCTGCTCGGGCAGGACTTGACCTTTGCCGCGCCGGGCCAATCGAGCGTGGTGGGTATCTATGCCGGCGCTGGCTTCGATCTGCGCGTCGCCGCGCGCGCTTCGCTGTTCGCCGCGATGGAATACAGCGCGCTGTCGGATTCCAGTTCGGTGCTCGCCGGCAAAGGTGGCCTGCGGTTCGTTTTCTGAGCTGCCGCGTGCGATGTCGCACCTAGTGCTCGACCACATAGTCGGTAACCTTTGCTGGCAATCTCGATATGATCGAGTCGTGATGCGCGCCTGCCTTTGGCCGCCGCTTTGGGCAAGATCATTCTGGAGCCATGACCGCGGCGGGCGCGGCCGTCAGTTCCCGGCCTTCAATTGCTGTCGCAGTTTACCGACGGCGTCGGCCGAGATGGCCGGCGCGGCATTGCCCCAGGTGTTGCGCACATAAGTGACAACATCCGCCACCTGCGCGTCGTTGAGCCGCCAGGCGAGTGACGGCATGGCCGGGGCGGTGGGCGCGGCATGGGTCGCACCGGCTTGGCTGCCGGCCAGCACCACGCGGATCAGCGAGGTTGCGTCCTGCTGCTGCATCAGCGCATTGCCGGCGAGTTGCGGGAACAGCTTCGGTACGCCTTCGCCCTTGCCGCCATGACAGGCCGAGCAGTTGTCGGCATAGATCGCCGCGCCCGTGCGCATGATGCCGGCATCGGCCGCGATCGGCGTGCGGTCAGCCGAAGCTTCGGGCAGGTCCTTGAGATAGACGGCGATGGCGCGCAGGTCCGCGTCAGTCATCTTCGATGTCGACGCCTCGATTACCTCGGCCATCGGACCGGAAGCGATATCGAAGCGATTGGCGCCGGTCTTGAGATAGGCCGTCACGTCCTCGACGCTCCACTGGCCGAGGCCGTCGCGCGCCGCCGCCGTGATCTTGGGCGCCATCCAGCCCTGCAACACTTCCCCGGCGAGCGCCGCGTTGCTCTTGTCGGCGCCGGACCAGGTCTTCGGCGAGTGACATACGCCGCAATGGCCCGCGCCTTCGACGATATAAGCGCCGCGATTCCAATCCGCCGACTTCTGCGGATTGGGCGTGAAGCTCGTGGGTGTGAAGTTCAGCCAGTTCCAGCCGGCCAGCAGCAGGCGGATGTTGAACGGAAACGGCAGTTGATTGGCGACGACCGGGTTCTTCACTGGCTGCTGCGTGCCCAGATAGACCCACAGATCGGCGATGTCGTTGTCGGACATCCGGCTGTAGGCCGGATAGGGCATCGCTGGATAGAGCCGGATGCCGTTGTGGCCGATGCCGGTCTTCATCATGCGGCGGAAATCGCCTTCCGACCAATTGCCGATACCGGTTTCTCTGTCGGGTGTGATGTTGGGCGCCACCAGTTTGCCGAACGGTGTCTGCAAGGCAACGCCGCCGGCGAAAGGCATACCACCGCGCGCGGTATGGCAGCCGGCGCAGTCACCGAGCACAGCCTGATAACGGCCGCGCTCGAGTTGGTCGAACTGCGTTTCGGCGGCAGTGACGGTGTTCGCGGTGACCACCAGGACGGCGGCGGCGAGGGCGATCGATAGCTTCATGCTGACACCAGCGGACCGGGATTGCGAAGATATTTGTCGCGGATGGCGTCCGCCGCCCAATAGGCCAGCGCGCCGACCGTGCCGGTTGGGTTCTTGCCGGGGTTCTGCGGGAAGGCGGAGGCGCCGATGACGAAGACGTTGGGAACGTCCCAGCTTTGCAGATAGCGGTTGACCGCGCTGGTCTTCGGATTGGCGCCCATGGTCGCGCCGCCGGTGTTGTGCGTGCTCTGATAGGGCACGGAATTCCACGACTTGCTGCGGCGCACGGACACCATCTGCCGCGGGTTGAGCGCCTTGGCGATCTGCTCCATTCGGTCTGAGACCCAGTTCGACATGCGGATGTCGTTGTCGGGGAAATCGAACGTCATGCGCATCAAGGGCCGGCCGAAACGGTCGGTATAGGTCGGATCGAGATCGAGATAGTTGGTTCGCGCGGCATAGCTCGAGCCTTGCGAGCCGAAGCTGAGTGTCCGCAAGTAATTGTCGGCCGTCGCTTTCTTCCAAGCGCTACCCCAGCGCGGCGTGCCTGGCGGGGTGGGGCGGTAGGAGATCGGCCGGCCATTGGTTGGGATGCAGTTGATGCCGGCGCCGCCGACGAAGTTGAGCGGACCGTGGTCGAACGCGTCACCGTTGAAGTCGTCGACCGTCTGTCCTAGCGAGCCGGCGGCGATGAATGGGTTGAAGTTTTTGTCGTCGAAGAAGAGCTGCATGCCGGCCGTGGTTTGGTAAGCGTAATTGCGCCCGACCGTGCCCTCGCCGGTGTTCGGATCGTAGATCTTGCCGATTTTCGACAGCATCATCAGGCGCGCATTGTGCAGGCCGTAGGCGCACAGCAGCACCATGTCGGCCGGCTGTTCCCATTCCTCGCCGGAAGCATCGATGTAGGTGACGCCCTTGGCCATCTTGCCGGAAGCGTCGAGGTTGACGTGCAGCACCTCGCAATTGCAGCGCGCCTCGAAATTCGACTTGCGCATCAAGACCGGCAGCACGGTGGTGTGGGGGCTTGCCTTTGAATAATTGGCGCAGCCGAAACGCTCGCAGAAGCCGCAGAAAGTGCATTGCCCCATGGCAATGCCAAGCGGGTTGACATAGTCCTTCGACAGATTGGCAGACGGCGTCGGGAACGGGTGGAAGCCGACCGAGCGGGCCGCTTCGGCGAACAAGGTCGGCGCGTAGGTCATCTGCATCGGCGGCAGCGGATAATCGCGCTGGCGCGATCCTTCGAACGGATTGCCACCGTCCTGCAGCTTGCCCTGGATGTTGCCGGCCTTGCCGGAAATGCCCGCGAGATACTCGAAGCGATCGTAGGCGTGCTCCATCTCGTCGTAAGTGACGCCCCAATCTTCGATCGTGAGGTCGGCGAACTTGGCCGCGCCGTAGCGTTCGGTAAGGTGGCTCTTGAGCTGGAAGTCGCTCGGCCAGAAGCGCCAGGTGTGACCGTTCCAATGCGACCCGGCGCCGCCGACGCCGGTGCCAAGCAGGAACGAGCCGAAGTCGCGCATGGGCAACGCCGTCTGCGACGGCGCGTTGCGCATGGTGAAGGTCTCCTGCACCGGCTGCAGGAACAGGTCGCGGCGGATGCCGTAGCGCAATTCGTCCTGTGCATAACCGATGTTGAAGTCGGTGGCGGTGTCGCGCCACGGGCCGCGCTCGATGGCGACGACGTCGAGGCCTGCCTCGGTCAACTCATGAGCGAGGATCGCGCCGGTCCAGCCGAGTCCGACGATGACGACATCCTTGGAGGGCAGTTTACGTGCCATGCTGCTCGCTCCTAGCGCGACCAATCCGGGCGGCCGGCGGCGATCGATACCGGCCCGAGCGGATAACGTTGATTATGTTTGCCGATATGGTCGCGGTAGTCGTAACGCGCGCCCGGGAAGCCGATCATTTTCCACGACACCATGTCGCGGTTGCCGCCATAGACGGGGTCCGCGAAGAAGCCTTCCATCGTGTTGCCGAGGATCAGGTTGAACAGCCCGGCGGGATTGATCTTGCCGAGATCGACCTTGCCGGCTTCCATGTTCTTCAGAAACTGGTCCTGCTCGTCGGCGCTCAACTGCACGAAGCCGCGATTGTTCATCGTCTTGCGCAGGAAGGCATCGATGGCGGCGAGGCCGGCGCGGTAACGCATCGCTGGCGTCGCTTCGCCTTGATAGCCCTGCGTCGGCAGGCCAGGTAGGAACGGGCCTTTCATATAGAGCCGGCGCGAATCGCCGTAGCTACCCGCCAATTGCCGGTCGATGAACACGGCGCAGCCGGCGTCTTTGCCACCGACGCTGAGCGCATCGGCCGGTATGAGACGATCGACGATCGCTTCAACCGTGGTCGCCTCAGTCGGCGTGAAGAAGTACCAGCCTCGCGGTCCGACCTGCATCGGCGGTTCGCCCGCGAAGGGGCTCCACGGCAGCGTGCCAGAAATGGTTTGCGCGCGCACATGTGTCGCGACTGTGACGAGCGTGACCGCGGCGGCGGAAGACAGAAAATGACGCCGCGAGACGGAGGAGAATCCACCGGTCGGCATGAAGTGATCCATGAAAATATACCGTTGTCCGCTAATAGGCGCGTGGTCGCCTAGGGTCAATTCAGTCTAATGCAAAGCTGCCATTCGGCTTGCATCACAACTTCATGCGCGGCTTCGCGAATCGTGCGGCGTCGATCGTTTCGCCAAAAACGTAATGTGGCCGCAGCGTTATCGATCATGCGCGCATTATAATGCGCGCGGCGATGAGGTCACTGCGAAGGCATACTGTAAAGATTGAATGAAAGTATCACGTCATCGCCACGCGGAACGTGTTCCGCGTGGCGTCTGCCTCAACGTAAGCGGGCATGGTCTCGACTATAGTCGCCGAACACTTCAGCCGGCGATCTCCAGCGTCACTGGCGCAAGACCGGAGAAGCCGAGCGCGCGGGCGGCCGCCGGCGTCACGTCGATGACGCGGCCGCGGATGAAAGGCCCGCGATCGTTGATTCGCACCACGACGCTGCGGCCGTTGCGCTTGTTGGTGACGCGCACATGTGTGCCGAAAGGCAACGTGCGATGCGCGGCGGTGAGGCCGCCCGGCGCGGCACGTTCGCCGCTGGCGGTCTTGCCGCCTTTATAACCATAGATCGAGGCGATGCCGGATTGGGCCTGCGCCATCGGCGCAAAGGCAAACAGCATGGCGGCGCCGCACAGTGCGGCGATCAGTCGTGTAACCATTCAGGAAAGCTCCCCCGGCTTCTTGGCCCCCGCGGCCGTCCGCTCCCTAGGCAGGGGATGTGCGGTTTGCGGGGCGACAATGGGGCGATTTTTTGAGTCGGAACGGTAACGGACGGCGCTGTATCGGATGCCATCTAACGCGTTGTCGTGTCTTGCTTATGCTGCCATTTCGCTCGCCAAGCGTGCGCACGCCGTGCGGCGGATCGTTACAATAAGGTTGAAATTCGAACCACCGCGGCAAGCTGTTTGGAACTGATGGTAAGATACGCCTGTGTTGTTCCCTAACGAGGTTCAACATCCATGCGGCTCTTCTTCGACGTCCTCAGCCCGAACTCCCGCAGCTACGATTATCAGGGTCGTGAATTCATGCGGCCGGAAGAGGCCGCGCAAATGGCCGAGCTGATCGCTGCGGATCTCGGCGTCTCCGACACCGACGATTGGATCGGCTCATTGGTGCAGGTGCGGACGGCGGCGAACGAGATGTTATTCTCGATACCGGTGCGCGCCGCCGCTTAACGGCCGACCGTCCGCCACGGCGGGTGGCTCAGTACACCACCACGCTGCGGATCGACTTGCCTTCGTGCATCAGATCGAAGGCATCGTTGATCTTGTCGAGCGGCATGGTGTGGGTGATCAGGTCATCGATATTGATCTTCCCCTCCATGTACCAGTCGACGATCTTCGGCACGTCGGTGCGGCCGCGCGCGCCGCCG
>JANLJK010000335.1 GCA_029255525.1 Pseudolabrys sp. | reverse complement strand
GTCTCCATGCCGTCGAGCACGGCCGGCTCATTGTCGATGCAGAGCGCGGTGATGCCGGCCAGATGCGCGGGATCGATACGCGTGTCCTCGCGTGCTGGCATCTCGACCGGCGCGGCGTTCGAGCGCGGTATCGTCACCGCGAAATGCGAGCCGCGGCCGACGACTGAGCTGACATCCACTTCACAGCCGAGCACGCGCGCGACACGCTCGACGATCGACAGGCCGAGTCCCAAGCCGCGCGCGATCTTCGCGCCCTGATCGAGCCGGTGGAATTCGATGAAGATGTCGCGTTGCTTGCTCTCCGGAATGCCGACGCCGGTGTCGTACACGTCGATGCGCAGATTGCCACCCTGGCGGCGGCAGCCGAGCAGGACGCGGCCCGCCGGCGTATATTTGATGGCGTTGGAGACGAGGTTCTGCACCAGGCGCCGCAGCAGGCGGCGATCGGAGCGCACCACCAGTCCGCACGGCACGTATTTCAGATCGATGTCCTTGGCGGCGGCGAGCGGCGCGAATTCCAATTCGATTTGTCGCATCAATTCGTCGATGCGGAAGCTCATGAATTCCGGCCGCATGGTGCCGGTGTCGAGGCGCGACATGTCGAGCAGCGCGCCGAAGATTTCCTCCACCGCCTCGAGCGAGGCGTCGATATTGTCGACCAGGCGTCGGTCGTCGCGTCCGCCGCGCTCGATCAGGCTGGTGACATAGAGCCGTGCCGCGTTGAGCGGCTGCAGGATGTCGTGGCTCGCCGCCGCCAGGAATTTGGTCTTCGAGATGTTGGCGGCGTCGGCCTCGCCCTTGGCGTGCTCGAGCGCGGCGTTCAGTCGCGTCAATTCCTCGGTGCGTTCGCGTACGCGTCGCTCCAAGGTCTCGTTCGATCGCTCCAACGCTTCTGCGGCTTCGACGCTGGCGGTGATGTCCGTGAAGGTCGTGACGATGCCGCCGTCCGGCATGCGGTTGGCGCGCACCTCGATCACCGTGCCGGGCTCGGCGAAGCGTTCGAGGAACGTCTCGTGGCCGGCGTAGCGCTCGATCTGCACGCGCACGAAGTCTTCGACGCGCCCCGGCGCGATGCCGCTGCGTCGCGCGTTGAAGCGCAGGATGTCCGCGAGGTCCATGCCGCCGCGGATCAGGCTTGGTGGCAGATCGAGGATCTCGCCGAACTGCCGGTTCCAGCAGATGAGCTGGAAGTCCTTGTCGAACACGGCGATGCCCTGGCGCACATGATCGAGCGCGGTCTGCAGGATCTCGCGGTTGTACTGAATCGCCGCGTTGGCGTCGTCCAAGAGCTTCAGTGCGGCTTTCGTCGACACCGTGCGCTTGCGCAAAGCGAGCGACAGCACCAGCCGCGAGGAGGCCGCGCCGATCGCGGAGGCAAGAATGTGTTCGGCGTGGCGGACGAGACGGAAATCGGCCTCGTCTTTCGGCTCCAGGCTGATGCGGTGCGTGGCCGAAAAGCTTTCGAAGGCGGTGTTGGTGCGCTCGTCGCCGAGATAGCGCGCGACGGTGACGGTCAGTTCTTCCACCGTCACCGACGAGCGCCACAGCCGGAAGCTCGGGCTGATCGGCGCGAGCTCGGCCGGCACGAAAGTATTGGCCTGCAGGCGCTCGATCGGCGTGGGGTCGCGCCGCAGCGACATGCCGACATAGAGCACCATGTTGACGACGAGGCTCCAGACCACGCCATGCACCAGCGGCGACAGCTCCAGCCCGAACAAATGCTGCGGCCGCAAGAAGGTGAGGCCCCAGGGGCCTTCGATCAGGATGCGCTGGCCGAGGACGCCGATGTCGGCGAAGGTCGGCAGTAGCAGCGTATAAGCCCAGATCAGGATGCCGGCGCTCATGCCGGCGAGCGCGCCGGCGGCGGTGGCGCGGCGCCAGAACAGGCCGCCGAAGAAGGCGGGCGCGAGCTGCGCCACGGCCGCGAACGACAAAAGGCCGATGGAGGCGAGCTGCGCCTCGCCGGCCGAGCGATAATACATATAAGCGAGCAGCAGGATGGCGAAGATCGCCAGCCGCCGCACCATGAGCAACAGCGAGCCGACATTGCCGCTGGCCGCGGTCATGGCCTCGCGCCGTTGCAGCACCAGCGGCATGACGATGTCGTTCGAGATCATGATCGACAGCGCGACCGATTCCACGATGACCATCGCGGTCGCGGCCGACAGCCCGCCGACGAAGGCGGCGATGGTGAAGATGCTGGCGCCCTCATGCAGCGGCAGCGCCAGCACGAACATGTCGCTGTCGACCGTGCCGGCGGGAAACGTGAGCAGGCCGGCAATGGCAATCGGCACCACGAACAGGTTGATCAGCACCAGATAGACGGGGAACAGCCAGGCGGCGCGCTTGATTTCGGTTTCGTTGTGGTTCTCGACCACCGCGACATGGAATTGCCGCGGCAGCAGGATGATCGCGACGAAGGACAACAAAGTGGTTGCGATCAGCGTATCGAGCGCCGGCGCGCGCGTGAAGATCGCCGCCGTCTTCGGCTCCGCGGCGGCCGCCTCGATGAGCGCGGCAGGCCCTCCGAAGATCCAGAAGGTTACGAAGATGCCGACGGCGAGGAAGGCGAACAATTTCACCAGCGACTCGGTCGCGACCGCCAGCATCAGGCCGTCCTGGTGCTCGGTGGCGTCGATATGGCGCGTGCCGAACAGCACCGCGAAGGTCGCCATCGACAGCGCGACGAACAGCGCGATGTCGCCGAGCACCGGGCTCGCGAGGTTACTGCCGGGGTCGATGTGCGCCAGGATCGTTTCGAGCGATGACGACACCGCTTTGAGTTGGAGCGCGATGTAGGGGATGGTGCCGACGATCGAGATCAGCGCGACGGTAGCCGCCACCGCCTGGCCCTTGCCGTAACGCGCCGCGATGAAGTCGGCGATCGAGGTGATGTTCTGCGCCTTGGCCAGCCTGACGATGCGCACGATAAGCGGCGAGAACAGGCCGACCATCAGCACCGGGCCGATATAGATCGTCAGGAAGTCGTAACCGGTGCGGGACGACGAGCCGACCGAGCCGAAGAAGGTCCAGGAGGTGCAGTAGATCGCCAGCGACAGCGGATAGATCAGCAGGCGGATGCGGCTGCGGCCAAGATTGCGCGTCCGGTCTCCATAGCTCGCGACGAGAAACAGGAGGCCGATATAGGCAAGCGCCACCGCGATGACGACCCAGCCTTCCAGCATAGATACTCCCGTTTGGGTCCACGGCCCGGCTTCAGCAAGGCTGCTTTAGGTCAGCATATAATGCGGATTTCGTCCAATGGAGCGGCCGGACGCCGGCCGGCGTCAAAAAAGCCGCCTGATTTTGCCGGACTGAGTTAGGATCAAGCCAAAAGAGCGGGCAGCAGCCGCGCCGGAGGTAGGGAAGCGACAGGGATATGGGCTTTTTCGACATGTTTCGGCGCGAGCCGCCCGTCAATGGGCGTGAGGCGCTGATCGATTTCCTGGACAAGCAGGCGGCGTTCCTGGCGCAGAAAGGCCTGTTCGAATATTCGCGCGCCCGCGCCGGCCCCTATGGCAACCTGCTGTTCGACGACAAAGTCTTCCTCGCTGAGCTCGAGAAGGCGCGCTGGCTCGCTTTTCCGGTGACTTTGGCCATGGTCACGGAGGCAGTCGAAGGCGTGCTGCGTCCGGCTGCCGCTGACCGCCGCGATGCGCTTTTGCAGGCGATGACCGGGGCCGCGCTGGCAGCGTTCGATCGGTATCCGGCTCCATCGGCGGTCGATGCCGAAGCCTGGGCCGCATTGCGGCGAACGCTCGAACACGACCTCGCGATCATCGGTCTGCATCCGGTCAAACGTGTGATCGATGTCCCGGCGCGCTTCATCGATCGTTACGTGGACGCCATGCCGATCCACGAGAAGCTGCGGGCGAAGGATGTGCCGACCATCCATAATTATCTGAAGACCAATCTGTGCAACATCCATGAGGTCTTTGTGCGGCGTGCCGATGCGCCGGCCTTGGTCGCAGCGCTCGGCTGACAATGCGGGCTATGCCGGGGGGTGAATGGCGACGGGCAAGACGATCCAGAACGCGACGCCGCTGATCGCGCTCGATGCGTTCGTCATCGATACCGAGACGACCGGGCTCGAGCCCGCGAAAGCGCGCGTCGTTGAAATCGGCGCGCTGCCGCTGAAGGCGGGTAAGCTCGACGAAGCCGGCGTGTTGCGCCGTCTGATCAATCCGGGCGAGCCGATCCCGAAGGCGGCAAGCGCGATCCACCACATCGACGACGTTATGGTGGCCTCCGCGCCCGGTTTTGCCGCGGCATGGCCGGAGATCGCCGCCGCCATGGCGGGCAGCATCGTGATCGGCCACACGCTGGGTTTTGATTTCGCCGTCATCAAACGTGAGTGCCTCCGCGCCGGCCTGCCGTGGTCCACGCCGCGCTCGCTCGATACGCGTCTACTGGCGCAGGTGGTCGAGCCGCATCTCGGTGGCTACACGCTCGAACATCTGGCGAGCTGGCTGGGCGTCGCCGGTGCCGATCGTCATTCCGCGGTCGGTGATGCGATGCTCACGGGCAAGATCTTTCTCGCGCTGCTGCCCAAGCTGCGCGAAGGCAATATCCGCACGCTGGCGGAGGCCGAGCAGGCCTGCTTGGCGCTTGCCGGCGTGCTGGAGGAGCAGCACCGTGCCGGCTGGGAAGAGGCGGTGGCGGGCCCGCGCGCGCGCGAGGAACGCACGCTCGCGCGCATCGATACCTATCCCTACCGCCATCGCGTCGCCGACGTGATGAGCGCGCCGCCGCAGGTGATCCATGCCGATGCGCCGCTCACGGAAGCGCTCCGGCGCATGGCCGATAAGAAGATTTCATCGCTGCTGGTCGTACCGACGAGCGGCGCCTTGCATGCGCGCGATGCCGCGATCGTCACCGAGCGCGACGTCCTGCGCGCGGTGGCGGAACAGGGGGCGCCGGCGCTGGAGCGGCCGGTGGCGCAATTCGCCCGCAAGCCGCTCGTGACGTTGCCGGCGGCGGCCTTCGTCTATCGTGCGCTCGGCCGCATGAGTCGGCTCAAGCTGCGGCATCTCGCCGTGGAAGATGAGAACGGCGACATCTGCGGCATGGTGAGCGCGCGCGATCTGCTGCGGCTGCGCGCGCAGGAGGCGACCGTCCTCGGCGACGCCATCGATCAGGCTGACGAAGTGCCGATGCTCGGCGCGGCCTGGGCGCTGCTGCCGCAAGCGGCCGAGAGCCTCGCGGCGGAAGGCGTCGGCGCACGCGAGATTGCATCCGTCATCTCGCGCGAGCTCGGCGCGCTCACACGCCGCGCCGGCGTGCTGGCCGAACGGCGCATGGTGGCGGAAGGTCACGGTGCCGCGCCTTGTGCCTATGCGCTTTGCGTGCTCGGTTCGGCCGGCCGCGGCGAAAGCCTGCTGGCGATGGATCAGGACAACGCGCTGGTGTTTGCCGAGGGTGAGCCGGACGGCGCCGCCGACCGCTGGTTCGCGCAATTCGCGGCGATCGTCGCCGACATTCTGCACGAAGTGGGCGTGCCTTATTGCCGGGGCGGCGTGATGGCGAAGAACGCCGCCTGGCGCGGCTCGCTCGCCACCTGGCGCGCACGGATCGCCGAATGGATCACGCGCAGCAATCCAGCCGATCTGTTGTCGGTCGATATCTTCTTCGATCTCGTCGGCGTGCATGGCGATGCGCGGATGGCCAACGCGCTGTGGCGTGGCGCCTTCGATGCCGCGCAGGGCCATGCCGGCTTTGCCAAGCTGTTGGCGGAGGCGGGCGGCGCGGTCGAGCCCGGCGTCACCATGTTCGGCAGCTTCCGCACTGAGAACGGTCGTATCGATCTGAAACGAACCGGGCTGTTCGGTATTGTCACCACGGCGCGCGTGCTGGCGATCCGGCACCATGTGATCGAGCGGACGACGCCGGCGCGGCTTGCGGCGGTCGCCGCGCTCGGGCGCGGCGGCGAGAACGACCTCGCGGCCATGGCACGCGCGCAGGCGCTGTTTCTAGACTTGATCCTTGCGCAACAGTACGAAGATATGCGCGCCGGCCTGGCACCTAGTAACAAGGTCGCGGTGAAGCGGTTGTCCCGCGACCAGCGTGCGGCGTTACGCGACGCCTTCGGCGCCGTCCGTCATCTCGATACGTTGACGCGCGATCTGTTGTTCTGACGCGCGGCGTTCAGCATGGCCGCCAGTAACCGAAGCCGCGGTCCTTGTCGGTCGAGACCCAGCATTGGCGCACCGGTCCGTTTGGCCCGCGTGGGGCATAGACGGCCGGCGGCTCGACATAGATCGGCGGGGGCTCGACATAGACCGGCGCGCGATAGCGATAGCGCGGCGCGTAATAATAAGGCGGCGGATCGTAGTAGCCCGGGCCGTAGTAATAGCCGGGGCCGTCGTAATAGGGACCGGGCCCGTAGTAATAGGGTCGGGCGGCGCCGGCGATGATGGCGCCGGTGATGACGCCCGCGGCGATCCCGGCGGCCACGCCCGCGCCGCGGCCGCGCCAGCGCACGTCCGTCACATGCTGCGGCGCGCTCACGCCGACCTGGCCGAGATTGCCCGGCACCGGTCCGGCGAAAGCCGGCGCGTTCGCCGTTATAATACCGGCGATCGCCAGTACGGTTGTCGCTCTCGTCCAGATCCTGCGCATGGCTCGGTCCTCATTGTTCTCGTGTTGAGCGAGTGGATCGATCCGGCCGGGCCACCGCCTTGATGCAGATCAAGCAGTCCTTATTGGCATTTGACCTCACCGCGGGCGCACGGCATTGATCGCCGTATCCGTCAGCCGGCACGCCGCCTATGGCGTGTTCGTGAAAGTTCTATCTTGCCCGCATTTCTGTCCGATGAACGCCTGGCGACCTTGCGCCGTCTCGCCGAGACGCTCGCGATCGGCGTTGCCGGCGGCATGGCGCTCGGCCTCACCGGCATGCCCGCGGGCTATCTCTCCGGTTCCATCCTCGCGGTTGCCGCCGCCGCGCTGTTCGGCCGGCCGATGGTGGTGTCGCGGCCGCTGCAGCGCGTGACCTTCGTCGTCATTGGCATGTCGCTCGGCGCGGTGGTGACGCCGGAAACGCTTACCGGCATGGCGACCTATCCCTTGAGCATCGCCGTGCTCTTGGTCGGCATGGTCTGTGTCAGCTTCGCCAGCGCAACCTATCTACGTGTCGTGCACGGCTGGGAGAAGGTGAACGCCTATCTCGCCTCCGCGCCGGGCGCCATGTCTCAGGTGCTGATTCTCGGTGCCGAGCTGAAGGCCGATCTGCGCGCGGTGGCCATCGTGCAAAGCATGCGCGTCGTGATCATCGCCGTCGGCCTGCCTGCCGGCCTGTCGCTGTTCGGCCTGGTCGGCCATGTGACGCGGCCGGACCCGGGACCGATGACGCTGCATGTGCTCGATGAATTGGCGATCCTGCTGGTGGCCGCATCGATCGGCGCCGCGGTCGCGGACCGCATCCGGTTTCCGGGTGGGCTCCTGTTCGGCGCGATGCTCACCTCGGCGGTCTTGCACGGCTCAGGACTCATTCATGCGGTGCTGCCCTGGTGGGCGACGAACGCGGCGGCGCTGGTGCTCGGCGCGGTGATTGGCGCGCGCTTCACCAACATGGCGCCACGCGTGCTGCTCAATTATCTCGGCGCCGGTTTCGGTTCGTTCGCGGTTGCCGTGGCGCTTACGGCGGTGTTCGCCGCCGGTCTGATCAGCGTTTTCTCGCTGCGCCCGGCCGAGGTGATGATCGCTTATGCGCCGGGTTCGGTCGACGCCATGATGCTGCTGGCGCTCGCGCTGCATCTCGACCCGGTCTATGTCGGCGCGCATCACGTAATGCGTATCTTCCTGGTGTCGCTCACCGCGCCGCTGGTTGCGCGCACCATCGCGCGCAAGGACGGCGCCACGCCACCGTCGCGTAAGAAGCCGCCGTTCCAAGATTAGCCCGTCATTCCGGGGTGGGAGCGTCAGCGAGCGAACCCGGAATCCAGAAACAGATTCCGCGCTCGCATCTGGATTCGGGGTTTCGGCTTCGCCGAACCCGGAATGACGTTTGGGGCTTACTCCGCCGCTATCGCGCGCTTGCCGAGCGGCAGGCCGAGGCGTTCCCACACGTCGACGAGGGCTTCGGCCAGCACATCGATCAGAGCGTCGTCGTGATAAGGCGACGGCGTGATGCGCAGGCGCTCCGCGCCGCGCGGCACGGTGGGGTAATTGATCGGTTGGATGTAGATGCCGTGTTCGGCGAGCAGCAGGTCGCTGGCGGTCTTCACCTTCTCCGGATCGCCGACGAACACCGGCACGATGTGCGTATCGCTCGGCATCACCGGCAGGCCGGCGGCATTGAGCACCGCCTTGACGCGCGCGGCGCGATCCTGGTGGCGCTCGCGCTCCCAACTCGATGACTTGAGATGCTTGATCGCGGCGGTCGCGGCGGCGCAGATCGCCGGCGGCAGCGCGGTGGTGAAGATGAAGCCCGGCGCATAAGAGCGCACGGCATCGACCATCTCGGATGAACCGGCGATGTAGCCGCCGAGGCAGCCGAACGCTTTCGCCAAAGTGCCTTCCAGCACATCGATGCGGCTCATCGCGTTGTCGCGCTCGCAGATGCCGCCGCCGCGCGGCCCGTACATGCCGACGGCGTGCACTTCGTCGCAATAGGTCATGGCATCGTATTTCTCGGCGAGATCGCAGATCGCGTGCACCGGCGCGACGTCGCCGTCCATCGAGTACAGGCTCTCGAAGGCAATCAGCTTCGGCCGTTTCGGATCGGCCGCCTTCAACAGCTCTTCGAGATGGGCGAGGTCGTTGTGCCGCCAGATCTGGCGCTCGCAGCCGGACTGACGGATGCCTTCGATCATCGAATTGTGGTTCAGTGCGTCGGACAGAAGCAGGCAATTCGGCAGCAGGCGCGCGATGGTGGCGATGCCGGTCTGGTTCGAGACATAGCCGGAGGTGAAGACGAGGGCGGCCGGCTTGCCGTGCAGGTCGGCGAGTTCGCGCTCCAGCTCGACCAGCGGATGATTGGTGCCGGCGATGTTGCGGGTGCCGCCGGCGCCGGTGCCCATGCGCGTGGCGGTCTCGACCATGGCGCCGATCACCTTGGGGTGCTGGGCCATGCCGAGGTAATCGTTGGAGCACCAGATCACGACGTCGCGCGCGCCCTGCGGCGAGTGCCAGACCGCATGGGGGAACCGGCCGGCGATGCGTTCCAGGTCGGCGAAGACCCGGTAGCGGCGCTCATCGTGCAATTGGCTGAGGGCAGCCGCGAAATAGTTGTTGTAATTCATGATGATGGTCTTTTCCCGCCCCACTCGCGGGCCCTTTTTTAGAAGGCTTCCAGGGGTTTTGTCGAGGCGAGATTCGTCACATTCCAGAGTGGCGCCTTGATCGGTATCAAAGGGCTCTGTTGCGCTGCGGCAAGAACGCGCGGGGAGATCAGCGCGCGGGCGCCATGAAGGCCCGAAAATCAATGAATCCGTGCATGCCGGCCAGCATCAAAGTGCCGATGTGCAGTTGCAGCGTGAAAGCGCCGGCGCGGATCAGCTCTGCGAGTTCCGCCGGGCTCACCAGCTTCACGTCGATGCCGGCTTCGGGCGCCTGACCTTCGACGCGGGGACCGGTTTCGACAAAGAAAGAGTGCGCCCGATTCGATAGCCGCGCGGTGCAGGGGGCGAAGTTGCCGATCGGACGGACGGTGCGGGCGGGCAGGGCGGTCTCTTCCAGGAGTTCGCGCCGGCAGGTCTCGGCCGGGTCCTCGCCAGCATCGACCATGCCGGCGGGCAGTTCCCAGCTCAAGGATTCGATCGCCGGCCGGTACTGCCGCACGATCGGGATCAGGCCCTCGGGCGTCACGGCGACGATGGCGATGTAATCCGCCTGCGCCACCGCGTGATAGAGTTCGGGCTTGCCGTCTGCGGTGAACCTGACTTCCCGCTCGATCAACTTCATCCACGGCGAGACGTCGATGGTGCGCCGGGCTGTGATTTTCGGGAAGTCGGTCATGGGGGCAAGCTAACACGTTGCTGTCGTCCCCGCGAAGGCGGGGACCCATACGCTGTGTCCTCTCGATAGGCTGCGGCGTATGGGTCCCGGGTCTCGCTTACGCTCGCCCGGGACGACAGAGAGCTACAAAAACCGCGGCACCGGCAGCGGCGAGATGAGCTGGCCCTTGAAGCCCTTGGCGCGCAGCTTGGGGGCGAGTTCGTCGGCGATGTGCCAGGAGAAGATGATGGCGCATTCCGGCTGCTCCTCGAACAGGCGGCCCTCGTCGACGACGGGGATCTCGGTGCCCGGCATGCACTTGCCGATCTTCAGCGAGCCTTGAATCTCGCAGACGTAATCGATGATGCCGTCATCGAGCCCGACATAATTGAACAACGTGCTCGCCCGTGACGGCGCGCTGATGCCGACGACGCGCGCGCCCTTTTCCTTGAGGTCGCGCAGCATCGACAAGAGGCGCAGCTTCGATAGCAGCACGTCGTGCTTGAAGTCCTTCAGCCGTTTGGCCATGGCGTCGCCGCGCGGCTCGGCCGCGAGCATCGTCGCCACGCTGTCCTGCACGGGATGTTGGCCCTTGCGGCCGGCATAGACGCGGATCGAGCCGCCATGGCTCGGAATCGGCCGTGCATGGAACACTTCGAGGCCGTGCATCTCCAGGAGATACTTCAGGCTCGCCAGCGAATAATAGCGCAGATGCTCGTGATACACGGTGTCGTATTGCAGCGTGTCGAGCAGCGGCACGAGATAATGCGACTCGGAGATGAACACGCCGTCCGGAGACAGCATCTCGACGATGCCGTCGACGATGGCGTGCACGTCTTCGATATGCGCGAAGCAGTTCGCGGCCGTCACCAGCTTGGCGTGCCCATGCGTGGCGACGACTTCACGCGCGGCTTCCTTGCCGAAATAGCGCTTGATGGTCGGGATGCCGCGGGCGTTGGCGATGTCGCCGACGTCGGTCGGCTCGATGCCGAGAATGCGATTGCCGGCCTTCTGGAAGTTCGAGATCAACGTGCCGTCGTTGGAGCCGATATCGACTACAAGGTCTTTCTCGGTCAGCCCGAGCATGGTCGAGCTCTCGCGCTGCAGATCGGCGAAGTTGTCGCGCAGCAGTTTGGTGGTGCCGCTGGTGTAGGGATATTCCGGCGGGAAGATGATGACCGGATCGACCGCGAGGCCGAGCTGCACCAGGTCGCAATTGCGGCAATGCAGGAGGTTGGTCGGGAACCACGGCTGCTGGCGCGGCACTTGGCCGATCGGCACCATCTGGTTCACCGGCGGCATGTAGCCGAGCGACAGCACGGTATCGAGCTTCTCCGAGCCGCAGATCTGACACTGCTCGACAGGGACGCTGGCGCCGGTACCGGCGGCGCGCGCGACTTTGGTAGGGAACGGCATTGAGTCTCCTGTTCTCGATCCGTCATCCTGAGGTGCGAGCGAAGCGAGCCTCGAAGGATGACGGGCACAAACTCGGGGTGGTCACCCTTCGAGGCCCGCGCTACGCGCGGGCACCTCAGGGTGACGAAGAAGAGGGCGCCAGATCGGCGTTGCGCCAGTACCAGTCGACGGTGGGCTTGAGGCCGGCGTCGAGCGGGACGGCGGGCTTATAGCCCAGCTTGGCCAGTTTCGAAATGTCAGGGCAGCGGCGCGGCGTGCCGCCGGGCTGAAGCTTGCCGGGGACGATCTCGATGGTCCGGCCGGCGGCCTGGCCGACCCGGCGCGCCACGTCGGCGATGGAAACCTCTTCCAGCGTGCCGACATGATAAATGCCGAGGTGCTCGCCCTTGTCGCGCATCACCATGACGCCGGCGACCAGGTCGTCGATGTAGCAGAAGCTGCGGGTTTCCTCGCCGGTGCCCTGGATATCGAAGCGGATAGTGCCGGAGGGCTGCGCGTCCACGAGTTTCTTCAGGCGCAGCGCGAATTGCGGAAGCACGTGCTCGAAGCCCATGTCCGGACCGTAGACATTGTGCGGGCGGAAGATCAGCACGCGTTCGAAGTATTTACGGCCGAAATTGATCGCCATCAGCTCGCTGATCAGCTTGCCGCCGCCGTAGGAATAACGCGGGTTGAGCACGTCCGGCACCGACAGCGGCGCGGTCTCGTCGGTCGGGACCGTCGGCGGCGTCTGGTAGACTTCCGACGACGAGGCGAGGATGAGATTGCCGACATTATGCTTACGGCAAGCGTCGATCACATTGATCATGCCGCGCACGCCGACGTCGAGCACCAGATCAGGCTGTGTATAGAAGAACTCCGTGCCGTTGACGAAGGCGAGGTGGTGCACCTCGTCCATGCCTTGGGTCGCGCGCGCGACGGTGTCAGCGTCGCGAATGTCGCCGCCGATGAACTCGATGTCGTTCTCGACCTCGGTCAGCCGGCGCGGCCGGCCGCGCGAATTGTCGTCGAGCACGCGCACGCGCGCGCCCGACTTCACCAGCGCTTTGACCAGGCCGGAGCCGATGAAGCCTGAGCCGCCGGTGACGAGGACTTTGGGGTTGCTCACTTAACGCGTCTCCTGAACTTGGGTCTCGGTCGGCACCGCGATCCAGGCGCCTTGTTGATGGGAGCGCCGCGCCGCGTCAATGAGGACTTGTACGCGATAGCCTTCGGCGAAGCCGGGCGACGTCGTTGTGCCTTGCTCGATGGCGTCGAAGAAGCGCTTGGCGAGCCGCGACACCGGCGCGATGCGCCCGTCCGGATACTGCGCGTCGTCCGGGTCGTCGACAGGGATCGGCGTGAACGTCGCCGCCGGTCGCTTGGCATAATGCAGCGTGAAGCCGCGCATGTAATCGAGGGTCGCGTTCTCCAGCATCAAAGTGCCGTCCTCGCCGAAGAATTCGATTCTGTGGCCGGCGCCGAGAAAAGACGCGCAGCTCATCGACAGGCTGACCTGCGGCCCCGCCGCATATTGCAGGGCCATCGTCACCGTGGTCTCGACCTGCGGGTCGTCCGGCAGGCCGCCGATGCGCGCCGACAGGCCGCTGATCGGGCCGCCAAACCATTCGAGATAATGCAGGCAGTGCGAGACGAAGTTGCCGAGCACGCCGCCGCCGGTCGCGCCATCGGTCTTCCAGTTGCGCAGGCGCATCTGCACCGCGCGGTTCTCGACATGCCAATGCACCGCGACGTGGCGCAGCCGGCCGACAGCGCCGGCATCGAGCATGTCCTTGGCGCGCAGCCAGGCCATGATCGGCGGAAAGTTGAAGTCGATCATGGTCGGCAGCTTGGTCGCTTGCGCCGCGCGCAGCATCGCGCGCGCCTGGGCGAGATCGGCCGCCATCGGCTTTTCGATGAACACCGGCTTGCCGCGCGCGAGTGCCGCCATCGCAATCTCGGCCTGCAGGCTGGGCAGCGTGGCGATGGCGACCGCGTCGACCTCGTTGTCATCGACCAACGCGCGCCAATCGCCATAGGCTTTGGCGATGCCGGCCTCGCGCGCGCGCGCGGTGGTGCGCGCCAGATCGCTGCCGGCCATCGCAACGACCGCGCAACGCGGATCGGCGCGGAACGCGGGCAATTGCACGGTCCGGCCGTAATTGCTGCCGACGATTCCGAGGCGGATCACGGGTCTTGGAGCTCTGTTCGAGGGGGATAAGCGCGCGGCATGGATTTGGGGCAAATCGCCATGCTAGGCAAGGCCCAATTGCCCAGGGGCAAGGAACGGGACTGCGGGACATTATTAATGAGCGACATGCGCGACGAGGTGGGGGGCCAAGGCTGGCGGAAGCTCGCCGTGCTGATCCTGGCGGTGGCCGCCATCGGCCTGCCGGTCAATGATCTGGCGGATTATGTGCTGCTGGTCGTCCTGGCGGTCGCGATCTTCACCGGGGTGGTGAGCGCGGGGCCCAGAGCCTGGGGCGTCGCGGTCGTGATCGTCGCCGTCGCGATCGTCGGTAAATGGGCGTTGTCGCCGCCGCGCATCGACGAAGGGCACAATGTGTTCCTGCCGGGCGCGCTCTTGGAGCGCACGTTGCCGGCCGATGTCTATCGCGCGTTCCTCCAGGAATTCGATGCGGTTTATCCGCAGGCGCAGCGCTGCGATCCGAACAAGTTCGGCTGCTGGCGCAACAACGGCACGCCGGACGCGCCTTATGCCTTCTCGGCCGATGGCATCTGGCACAAGAGCCAGACCAATGAGGGCTCGCGCGCGGTCACGTCGCTCGACTTCAGCGATCCGGTGTGGCTGGGCTTGGGCTTCACCAACGAGGTTCGCTACAACTGGACCGCCGACACCGACGTGAAGCGCGCGCAACGCGACAAGCGCTTCTGGATGGGTTGGCAGCGCTGGCATCTCACGATGCCTTGGTACGAGATGATCCGCGTGCCGGCGGCCTATGTCGGTGGCCAATTGTGCTGGCGCGGCACGTTGCTGTGGGAAGGCGAGGGCGAACGCTTCTCGCGCTGGACCGGCGAAAGCTGCCGCGAGATCGAGCCGGCCGATGCCGGGCGGCGTATCTTCGGTTCGGCGATCACGCCCGACACATTGGCGATGCGGTTGACGCCGCCGCAGAGCGTGCAGGTTCGGTTGCTCGCGTCGTGGGCCCTGGCGCTCGCCGCCGCGGTCGGAGTCGTTCTGGTGCTCGTGCGATTGCAGCGGCGCATGATGGTCCTGCCCTTCGTGCTCATCGGCCTCGCGGCTGCCGTCATCGCCATCGACGACGGCAGCTTCTTCGCGGGCTTGCGGCCGCTCGACGGCGGTGACGACGGGCTGTTCTATGACGGCTATGGCCGGCTCATTCTGCTAAAGCTGTTGGCCGGCGACATCTGGGGCGCGCTCGAAGGCGGCGAGAAGGTCTACTATTACGGCGGGCCGGGCTTACGTTACTTCCGCGCCTTCGAGCACATTATCTTCGGCGAGACCTATCTCGGTTACCTCACGCTGGTGCTGGCCTTCCCGTTCTTCGTGCTGGCGCTGTTCCGCCGCTTTCTGCCCGAGCGTTGGGCGCTCGCGCTGATCGTCCTGTTCATCGCCGTGCCGGTCGGCACGTTGTTCGGCACCACCTTCGTACAATATGCGAAATGGGCCGGACGCGGCTTCGCCGACCCGGCCGCCTATATGCTGTTCATCGGCGGCCTGGCCGTGCTGCTCAGTGCATCGCGGCGCTTCACATCGGCCTTTTTCGGCGCGCTGTTGCTGGCGCTCGGCATCTTCATGAAGCCGATCGTCGCGCCGGCCGCGGCGATCTTCCTCGGCGGCGCCGGTCTGGCCGCGCTCTATCAACGGCAGGCACAGCGCGTGATTGGTCTGTGCCTCGGCTTCGTCTTCGTGTTCTCGATGGCGCTGCACAATTGGGTGTTCGGCAAAGTCTTCGTGCTGTTCAGCTCCAATTCAGGCGATAGCAACCTGCTGGTGCTGCCGCCGTCGGCCTATGCGGCCGCGTTCCGAGATCTTGCCCACGGCGACCTCGGCGGACTGGGCCGCATCGCGTTGCAGTTGGCCGACTGGCTGAGCGGCCCGGCCGAATCCTATTGGACCATTCCGCTGAACGCCGCCGGCGTTGTGATCCTCCTTTATGTCGTCGTGCGCGGGCGCGCTTTCGATCCGTGGCTGCGACTCGTCGGCGCCGCGGCGCTCGGCCAGCATGTCGTTGCGTTCTTCTACAATGCTGCCACCGCCCGCTATCACTTCCTCACCTGGTTCCTCACCATGCTCGTTGTCATGGTATGGTTTCATGATGTCGGAATGGCGTGGCTGGCGCGGCATTATCCCGCCACGATGAATCGCATTGCAAATCACCGCCTGACGCGGCAGCTTTCGTCCGCACTCGCGCGGCTGCAAAAAGCATCGGCATGAACGACAAGCCCACCGGCATCGCCAATAATCTCACCAATTACGGCGACCGCGATTTCTCGCTGTTCCTGCGCCGCTCCTTCGCGCAATCGATGGGCTATTCGCGCGAGATCCTGAAGCGGCCGGTGGTCGGCATCGCCTATACGCCGTCGGGCTTCAACAATTGCCACCGGCATTTCCCCGAAATGCTGGACGCCGTGAAGCGCGGCGTGCTCACCGCCGGCGGCTTGCCGATGGAGTTTCCGACCGTCTCTCTCGGTGAGGTGTTCCTCAATCCGACCAGCCTGAAATTCCGCAACCTGATGTCGATGGACACCGAGGAAATGGTGCGCGCGCAGCCCATGGATGCGGTGGTGCTGATGGGCGGCTGCGATAAGACGGTGCCGGCGCAATTGATGGGCGCGGTGTCGGCGGGGCGGCCGGCGATCACTTTGGTCGCGGGCCCCATGATGACCGGCCGCCATCACGGCGAGCGCTTGGGCGCCTGCACCGATTGCCGCCGCTTCTGGGCACAATATCGTGCCGGGAAGGTTAGCGACGGCGAGATCCACGACGTCGAGAGCAAGCTCGCCACCACTGCCGGCACCTGCGCGGTGATGGGCACGGCGTCCACCATGGCCTGCCTCGCCGAGGCGCTCGGCATGATGCTGCCCGGTACGGCGGCGATCCCCGCGGTGCATGCCGATCGGCTCCGTGCGGCGGAAGTCACCGGCGCCACCGCCGTGCGCATGATCGGCACGCAACTGACGCCCGAGCGCATCGTCAATGCAAAGTCGATCGAGAACGCGCTGCGCGTGCTGCTCGCCATCGGCGGCTCGACAAATGCGGTGATTCATCTCGCGGCTATTGCCGGCCGCGCTGGTCATGCCATATCGCTGGAACGCTTGAACGAGTTGTCCGACACCACGCCGGTGCTGGTGAATCTCAAGCCGGTCGGCAACGGCTACATGGAGGACTTCTACGCCGGCGGCGGCGTCGGCGCGTTGCTGCGCGAACTGAAAGACCTTCTGCATCTCGACTGCATGACGGTCACCGGCGAGACTCTCGGCGAACGGCTCGCCTATGACAGTGGCGACTGGATCGACCGCAGCGTCATCGCCGCGCGCGCCACGCCGCTGGAGCCGCAAGGCGGGCTGGTCGCGTTGTTCGGCAATCTCGCGCCGGGTGGTGCGATCCTCAAGCGCTCGGCCGCCGATGCGACGCTGTTCGAGCACGAAGGCCGCGCTGTGGTGTTCACGTCGCTCGACGATCTCGCGGCGCGCATGGACGATCCCGCGCTCGATGTTGGGCCGCACGACATTCTGGTCTTGCAGAACGCCGGGCCGCATTCGGCCTCGGCCATGCCGGAAGCCGGCTATCTGCCGATCCCGAAGAAGCTCGCGACCAAGGGCGTCAAGGACATGGTGCGTGTGTCCGACGCGCGCATGAGCGGCACGGCCTTCGGCACCATCGTGCTGCATGTGACGCCGGACAGCGCGTCCGGCGGACCGCTCGGCTTGGTGCGCAACGGCGACCACATCCGGCTCTCGGTCAAAGAGCGCCGCATCGATCTACTCGTTGATGAGGACGAATTGAAACGGCGCGCGGCTGAGGCCAAGCCCGCGGTAATGATGCCGGCGCGTGGCTATGCGCGACTTTATGCGCAGGAAATCCTGGGCGCCGACGAAGGCTGCGACTTCGCTTTCCTGAAGCCGCGCTGAGATCTCGCGCCGTGCGGCGGTAAAGCGGGGCCGCAAGGGTGCATTAACAACGATCCCACGGCACGGGACTCTGGTGCCTGCCCGCGTTACATTTCGGTTAGGCCCTGGCCGTTAGGGTGGCGCCCGCGCCTCCGCCGACTGATCGGACCATGAAAAACTTCATCCTTCGCCATCGCATCAGCCTCAAGGATCTCGGTTTCGTCGCCCTTGCCGGGCTGGTGTCGGCTTACGTTCTGCTGCAGGTCGATGTCTTCATCGCTGAGAACGAGGCGGAGCAGGTCAACACGATCGAGGCGAATGAGCTGCCGCTCTTGGGCGCCGTGCTCTGCCTCGGTCTGCTGCTGTTTGCCTGGCGAAGGCTGCGGGAGCAGAAGCGCGAAACGCGGCGTCGGGTGGAAGCCGAGCGGCATGCGCGCGAGCTCGCGTTCCAGGACCCGCTGACCGGTCTGCCCAATCGCCGGCAATTCATGGATGCCTTGGCTGCTGCCGTCGCCGCGCCGCCGCGCACGAGCGGCACGCATGTGCTGATGATGTTGGATCTCAATGGCTTCAAGCAGATCAACGACGTTTACGGTCACGGCGCTGGCGATGCCGCGCTGATCGTGGTCGGCGAGCGGCTGATGTCCTCGGTACGCAGCGGCGACATGGTGGCGCGACTCGGTGGCGACGAGTTCGCCATTCTCGCGCAGCATCTCTCCAGCGCCGAGACCGCGACGGGCATCACGCGCCGCGTGCACGAGAATCTCGCGGTGCCGATTACGATCAGCGGCACGAACTACAATGTGGGGACGGGCATCGGCCTATGCCTGTTTCCGTTCCGGGATTGCACGCCGCAGGAGATCATGCGCCGTGCCGATGTGGCGCTCTACCGGGCCAAGGCCAACCGGCAGCAGCCGACGCGCTTCTTCGATGAAGAGATGGATCATTACGTCCGCGAGCGCGACTTCATGGAGCGTGAGTTGCGGGAGGCGGTGGCCGCCAATGCCATCCGGCCGAGCTTCCAGCCGCTCATCAAGCTGAAGATCCGGCGGATCGTCGGCTTTGAGGTGTTTGCGCGCTGGACGCATGCGACGCTTGGTGAGGTGCCCCCGGAGCGCTTCATCGCCATCGCGGAAGATGCGGGCCTCATTCAGGACCTCACGGATCGTCTGCTGCGGCAGGCTTGCGCGGCGGCCTGTGGATGGCCGGCGGAGATGACGCTGTCGTTCAACGTCTCGCCGGTGCAGTTGCGCGATCCCGCGCTGGGTTTGCGCATTCTTGGTATCCTGGCCGAGACCGGCTTGGCGCCGCGCCGGCTGGAGATCGAGATCACTGAAAGCGCACTGGTGCACGATCTCGCCGCCGCCCAGGAAGCACTCAGCGGATTGCGGGAAGCCGGCGTGCGTATCGCGCTCGACGATTTCGGCACCGGCTATTCGAGTCTTTATCACCTGCGCAACTTCAAGCTCGATAAGATCAAGATCGACCGCAGCTTCATCGAAGGCATGTCGAACGAGCGCGAAAGCGCCGAGATCGTCAATGCTCTGGTTGGGCTCGGCCGCGGGCTCGGCCTCGCCGTGACCGCCGACGGCATCGAGCGGCCCGACCAGGAAGCGCAATTGGCCGACAAAGGCTGTGAAGAGGGTCAAGGTCACCTGTTCGGTGCCGCGATGACGGCCGAAGAGGCGGACAAGCTGGTCGCCGGCGGGCTGCCGGCGCAGGTCAGCGCCTGAGCTACAGCGTTCGCCGGACGGGTGCTGAAATACCGTGTTCTGCAGGCATTATCGCAACCTGTTTTACGTAGCGGTAGCGCTAACGCGCGATTAACGATGCGGTTCTTTGGGAATTAACAGGGCTCCAAACGTCTTCTTCCATGCTGTCTCGATTGCCGGACGCGGTGGGCGCGTGCCCCTCGACCGGTTGGATGCGAAGTCATGATGCGAAATCATGATACAAAGTCATGGGCCGGACGCTGGAGAAACTCGCGAAATATGGGGATTGGCTCACTGTCGGCATTGCCGGCGCTATCGCCTTTTCCGTCACGCTCCTGGCCGTGCTCGCCGCCAACAGCTTCTGGATCGATATCCCGCCTCTGTCGGTCGTGTTGGCCGCGCTGTGCGGCGCGCTGATCGGGGCTTTGATGGGCGGCTCCCTGTTGGGGCTCAATGTCCGGCGCAAACTGAGCGAGCAGAACCGCCAGCTGGATGGCGCGCTCAACAGCATGATCCAGGGGCTGTGCATGTTCGATGCGCAGGACCGTCTGATCATGTGGAACCAGCGCTATGTGGCGATGTATCACATCGATCCGAAACGGATATGGCGCGGCTGCGGCATTCGCGATGTTTTGGAAGCACGCCGCACGGCTGGCACCTTTCCGCTCGACATCGACGCCTATCAGGCAGAGCGGCAGCGCGCGCTTGAGAAGGAGGGCCCGTTCAGCATCACGGTGGAGTTGGCCGACGGCCGTATCACCAATATCGCCTACCACGCGATGCCGGGCGGCGGCTGGGTGGCGATGCACGAGGATGTCACGCAGCGCGTCCGCGCCGAACGCGAGTTGCAGCATACACGGAGCTTCCTCGATTCGGTGATCGAGCATGTGCCGACGCCGATCCTGGTCAAGGACATCCCGGAGCTGCGCTATCTGCTGATCAACCGCGCCGCCGAGAAATATCTCGGCGTCGATCGCTCGACGATGCTGGGCAAGACGGCGGCAGATATCATGCCGCATGCGAGCGCGATGGCGATCGAGGCGGAAGACCGCGGCATCATCGCCACCGGTCAGCCGGTTTCGCGCGGCGAGCACGCGATGGTCACGCCTGGCAACGGCACGCGCATCGTCACGGCTACGCGCTTGCCGGTCATGGGGGCCAACGGCCGGCCGCAATATCTCATCAGCCTGATCAGCGACATTACCGAGCGCAAGCGCCACGAAGAAACATTGGCGCATATGGCGCATCACGATTCGCTTACCGATTTGCCGAACCGCGTTGCCTTCATCGATTGTCTGGGCGCGACGCTCGAGCGCGCCAAGGCGGCGCAGGAAAGCTTCGCGGTGCTGAGCATCGATCTCGATCGCTTCAAGACGGTGAACGAGGTGTTCGGTCACGCCACCGGCGAGGCGCTGTTGGCCAAGGTGGCGCAACGCCTGTTGCTGATCTGCCAAGGGGCCTTTTTGGCGCGCGTTGCCGGCGATGAATTCGCTATCGTCACACCGGTCGGGCCGCAGCCGGAAATCGCGGAAACTCTGGCTGGCCGCCTGTGCACGAACTTCGCCTCCGACATCGAGATCGGCGAGCATGCGTTGCGCGCCGGCCTCACGGTTGGCATCGCCATCTTCCCGGCCGATGGCAACGACGCCGCGACCCTGATGGCCAATGCCGAGGCGGCTTTGTTCCGCGCCAAGGCGGAAGCGCGCGGCTCCATCCGCTTCTTCGAGCCGGCGATGGACGCGGCGCTGCGCGAGAAGCGCGCGCTGCAGCAGGATCTGCGTCACGCCATCGCGCATGACGAGTTGGCTCTGTATTACCAGCCGCAAGCCAAGATCGACGGCAGCATTACCGGCTTCGAGGCCTTGGCGCGCTGGCATCACCCGCGCCATGGGTTGGTGCCGCCCTCGACCTTCATCCCGCTCGCCGAGGAAAGCGGCCTGATCGCCGAGCTCGGCGCTTGGGTGCTGCGCACCGCCTGCCGCGAGGCGGCGTCGTGGCCGCGCCCCTTGCGCATCGCCGTCAACCTGTCGCCGCTGCAATTCGAGCAGGACGACCTGCCGCGTTTGGTGCACGAAGTGCTGCTGGAGACGGGCCTGCGCCCCGAGCGCCTGGAGCTGGAGATCACCGAGGGCGTGCTGATCGGCGACTTCACCCGCGCGCTGTCGCTGTTGCGGCGGTTGAAGAATCTCGGCGTGCGCATTGCCATGGACGATTTCGGCACCGGCTATTCGTCGCTGTCCTATCTGCAGTCGTTCCCCTTCGACAAGATCAAGATCGACCGCGCTTTCATCGCCAATCTCGGCCGCACCGAGCAGGCCGCGGCCATCGTGCGCTCGGTGATCGCGCTCGGCCGCGGGCTGGCGCTGCCGGTGCTGGCGGAAGGCGTCGAGACGGAAGCGCAGCTCACCTTCCTGGCGGCCGAGCAGTGCAACGAAGTGCAGGGCTATTTCATCGGCATGCCGAAGCCGATCGACGAATATGCCCCGTTGACGGGTCGCGCCGCGTTGCCGCGCCGCCCGCGCAAGAAGCGCGTGGGGGTTGGGTAGCGCTTTAATCCGCGGCCGTTGAAATACACTCCGCTCATTCCCGCGCAAGCGGGAATCCAGCTCTGAGCGCCGGTTAGCATTTTGCGCTGGGTCCCCGCTTTCGCGGGGACGAACGGAGTTCGGAGGCTTAGGCCTCGCTCACTCCCACATCTTCCGCATGCGCGCGCGGACATCGATGCTGGCGCCGGACGCTTTGTCGTCGGCGCGGCCACCGCGCGGCGGCGGCCACGAGCGGCTCTCGAAATTTTTGGTCAACGCATTGGGGATGAAGCGCGTGCGCTGCGCATAGACGTGGCGGTCGCCGGTCGAACGCTGGCCGTGCGTATAGAAACGCTGCGGCACCATCACGTGCAACTGATCCTTGGCCCGCGTCATGGCGACGTATAAGAGGCGGCGCTCCTCTTCGATTTCCGCCGTCGAGCCGGTCGACAGGTCCGACGGGATGCAGCCGTCGACGGCGTTGAGCACATAGACCGACTTCCATTCCTGGCCCTTGGCCGAATGGATGGTCGAGAGGATGAGATAGTCTTCATCGAGCAGCGGCACGCCGGATTCGTCGCTGGTGGCGTCAGGCGGATCGAGCGTCAACTCGGTGAGGAAGCGGTCGCGGCTCGGATAGCTGGTGGCGATCTGCGCGAGCTGCACGATGTCGCCCTGCCGCACGCTGGCGTCGTCGTGCATGCGTTCGAGATGCGGCTCGTACCAGCGGCTGACCAAGTCGATTTCACCCGGCCAGCCGATCGCATTCCGCCGCAACAGGCCGATGGTCTCCTCGAAGTCCGGCCAGTGCGCTACCGCCGCCGCCGGCGGCTTGAAGCCGCCGATGGCCGCGACCGGATCGGCCATCTCGATAATACGATCGAGCAGGCGCCCCGCCGTGCCGGGGCCGATGCCGGGCATTAGTTGCGTGACGCGGAAGCCCGCGACGCGGTCGCGCATGTTCTGCGCCCAGCGCAGCATCGCCAGCACATCCTTGATGTGCGCGGCCTCAAGAAACTTCAGCCCGCCGAACTTCACGAAGGGAATATTCTTGCGCGTCAGCTCGACTTCGAGCCCGGCGCTGTGGCTCGACGTACGGAACAGCACGGCCTGCGATTTCAGCGTCATGCCGGCTTCGCGGTTCTCCAGAATGCGCTCGACGATATAGCGGGCCTGCGCCACGTCGTCGGCGACATCGACCAGCATCGGCCGCTCGGCCGAGGGCCGGTCCGACCACAGGTTCTTGGTGAAGCGTTCGGCCGCCTGCTCGATCACCGCATTGGCGGCGGCGAGGATCGGCTGCGTCGAGCGGTAGTTGCGCTCCAAGGTGACGATCTCGGCCTTCGGCGTGAAGTGGCCGGGGAAGTCGAGGATGTTGCGCACGGTCGCGGCACGGAAGGAATAGATCGACTGCGCGTCGTCGCCGACCACGGTCAAGCCCCGCCCGGTCGGCTTCAGCCCCAACAGGATCGAGGCCTGCAGCCGGTTGGTGTCCTGATATTCGTCGACCAGCACATGATCGAAACGCGATGCGATCTCCTCGGCGATCGCGCCTTCGCTCATCATCTGCGCCCAGTACAGAAGCAGGTCGTCGTAATCGAGCACGTTCTGCTTCTGCTTGGCCTCGACATAGCCGGCGAACAGGGAGCGTAATTCGGCCTCCCATTCGGCGCACCATGGGTAATGACGCTGCAGCACTTCGCCGAGCGGCGTCTCGGCATTCACCACGCGCGAATAGATGGCGAGGCACGTGCCCTTCATCGGAAAGCGTTTCTCCATCTGCGAGAAGCCGAGCTCGTGCCGCACGAGGTTCATCAGGTCGGCGGAGTCCTCGCGGTCGTGGATGGTGAAGACCTGTTCGAGGCCGATCATGCGCGCATATTCGCGCAACAGCCGCGCGCCGATGGCGTGGAAGGTGCCCGACCAATTCAATGACGCGGTGAGCGGCGCGCCTTGCGCGCCCAACACCTGCGCGGCGATGCGCTCGACACGGCGTTGCATCTCGGCCGCTGCGCGGCGCGAGAAGGTCAGCAGCAGGATGCGCCGCGGATCGACGCCGCCGACGATGAGATGCGCGACCCGATGCGCCAAGGTGTTGGTCTTGCCGGAGCCGGCGCCGGCGATGATCAGCAGCGGTGGCGCGTCGTTGAGCGCGTCGCCGCCGTGCTCGACCGCGCGCCGCTGCGCGTCGTTCAGCTTGGCGAGGTAGTTTGCTCCCGTCGGCGCGGGTTCCGGCCGATTCGGGATAAGCTCAAGTTTTTGCAGGCACTTTCCCCATTGCCGAACACCGCGAGTCTATCGTACAAAGCATGAACAAAGGGTTTTGTCGATTGCGATGGATGGCGGGTCCGTAGGGTGGGTTAGGTGCGTAGCGCCGTAACCCACCTCGAGCGTCTCGGCGAATTCAGCCGGTGGGTTACGCGCCTTCGGCGCTAACCCACCCTACGTAGAGCAACAAGAAAGGCCTCACCCATGGCGCGCCGGGCCGGAAGTGCCGATCTGCCTCTGCACGGCGGCCACGTGCCGCGCTGGCTCGCCGACCGCATGACGCGCCTCGGCGCGGTGATGACGCAGGCCATCGTGCATCATTACGGTCGCGACGAGCTGTTGCGACGCCTCGCCAATCCCTTCTGGTTCCAGTCCTTCGGCGCGGTGATGGGAATGGACTGGCATTCCTCCGGCATCACGACGAGCGTGCTCGGCGCGCTCAAGCGTGGCCTCGCGCCGCTGTCGGGCGAACTCGGCATCCATGTCTGCGGCGGCCGCGGCAAGCATTCACGGAAGACGCCGCAGGAACTTGTCGCGGTCGGCGACCGCTTGGGCTTCGACGGTGGCGCGCTGGCGCAGGCGAGCCGGTTAGTGGCGAAAGTCGACAGCGCCGCGGTGCAGGACGGGTTCGATCTTTATCTGCATGGCTTCATCGTCACCGACGACGGCCGGTGGACCGTGGTGCAGCAGGGCATGAATGACGATAAGCGGCAGGCGCGCCGTTATCATTGGCTGTCGGAAGGGCTGACGAGCTTCCTCGATGATCCGCACGCCGCCATCGACGGTAAAGGACAGGGCGAGATCGTCAATCTCGCCGACAAGCGCGCCGCCCCGTCACGCGACGCGCAACTGGATCTTCTCGACACGCTCGGCCCGGATCGCATTGCGCGCGCGTTCTCGGCTTTGTCCGGCGAAAGCGCGCCGGCGCCGGCGCAGCTTGCGTTGCCGCATCTGATCATGCCGGCGCATCACGACGTGCGCGAAGAAGACGTCATCGCCCGCCGCCTGCGCGGCAATCTCGCCGCGGCGGCCGATCGCGGGCCGAAGGACTTTTCCGAATTGCTGCTGACGCCCGGCGTCGGCGCCCGCACGGTGCAGGCTTTGGCCTTGGTCGCGGAGGTCATGCACGGCACGCCGTGCCGCTTCAGCGACCCGGCGCGCTTCTCGCTGGCGCATGGCGGCAAGGACCGCCACCCATTCCCCGTGCCGCTCAAGGTCTATGACGAGACCATCGGCGTGCTGAAATCGGCGGTGACGAATGCGCGGCTTGGCCGCGAAGAAGAACTATCGGCCCTGAAGCGGCTCGATGACCAGGCGCGGAGGCTCGAAGCGCAGGCCGCGGGTCCGTCGCTGGAAGGCTTCATCGCCGGGGAGTTCGCGGCCTCGCCCAGCTATGACGGCCGCTCGGTGTTCGGCTGGGAGGCGGAGCTGCAGCGCGCCTCGCCCAAGCGCCATCGTCGCGCTTGAACCGAGCCGTTTTGTCCGAAAAGGGGACAGGCGATGGTGCTGCCTGAGTGGATTGAACACTCGACCTCCTCATTACCAATGAGGTGCTCTACCACTGAGCTAAGGCAGCGGAATCGGTGCGGGACCGCCGCGAAGGGGCCCGACGGCGGCGTTACTGCCACACAGGTCCCCGTGACGCAAGGCAAAGCGCTAAGGCTTGCACCCTGGCCCGTCCCCGGAATAATGAACCGATGGCAAACCCCGCGCCCAAAGGTAAATCGGAGCGCCGCAAGGAGCGGCTCAAGGCCGCTTTGCGGGAAAATCTGCGCCGGCGGAAGGCCCAGGAGCGGGGCCGCGGCGCGGCCGGCCCGGCGGGCGAGGGCCAAGCCGAATCGGCGCTGGCCGACGAGCCGCGCTGAGGGGGCTCGGCCGGGGTCCGACTTTCGCCGTATTTTCCGGGCGAGGCTCAGAAACCTTCAGACAACTTTCGGCTAGGCAGGAACGCGGCCGGGGGTCAGAGATCGGCCTGGTTGAAACGCGGGCCGCATAAGCGGGCGGGGCGAGTACATGGATCGGATACGCATTGTCGGCGGGCAGCGCCTGAACGGGACGATTCCGATCTCGGGCGCCAAGAACGCCACCCTGCCTTTGATGATCGCGAGCCTGCTCACCGACCAGCCGCTGGTCTTGGAGAACGTGCCGCGGCTCGCCGACGTTATCCAGCTCCAGCGCATCCTCGGCAATCACGGCGTCGACGTGATGATCAACGGTAAGCGCCCGGGCGACGACCCGAATGCCGGCCGCACCATCACGTTGTCGGCCCGAACAATCGTCGACACCACCGCGCCCTATGAGCTCGTCTCCAAAATGCGGGCGAGCTTCTGGGTCGTGGCGCCGCTTCTCGCCCGCATGGGTGAGGCGAAGGTGTCATTGCCCGGCGGCTGCGCCATCGGCACGCGCCCGGTCGACCTCCTGATCATGGCGCTGGAAAAGTTGGGCGCCGAGATCGAGATCGACGCCGGCTATGTCATCGCCCGCGCCAGGAACGGCCTGCGCGGCGGCGAGATCGTGTTCCCCAAGGTCACCGTTGGCGGCACGCATACCGCGCTGATGGCCGCCGTGCTCGCCAAGGGCACCACCGTCATCGACAACGCGGCGCGCGAGCCGGAAGTCACCGATGTCGCCGACTGCCTCAACAAGATGGGCGCCAAGATTGCCGGTGCTGGCACGTCGCGCATCGTCGTCGAGGGCGTGGCGCGTTTGAATGGCGCGCGCCACAGCGTGCTGCCCGACCGCATCGAGACCGGAACCTATGCGATGGCGGTGGCGATGACCGGCGGCGACGTGCTGTTGCAGAACACGCGGCCGGACCTGTTGCAGTCGGCGCTCGATGTGCTGGAGCAGACCGGTGTCACGGTGACGCCAACCAATGAAGGCATCCGCGTGGCGCGCAACGGCGCCGGTATCAGCGCGGTCGACGTGACGACGCAGCCTTTCCCCGGTTTCCCGACCGATCTTCAGGCGCAATTCATGGCGCTGATGACCAAGGCCAAGGGCACCTCGCGCATCACCGAGACCATCTTCGAAAACCGTTTCATGCACGTGCAGGAATTGTCGCGGTTGGGCGCGCGCATCAAGCTTTCCGGCGACACGGCGACGATCGAAGGCGTTGAGCGTCTCAAGGGCGCGCCGGTGATGGCGACGGATTTGCGCGCCTCGGTGTCGCTGGTGATCGCGGGGCTGGCCGCCGAAGGCGAGACCATGGTCAACCGCGTCTATCACCTCGATCGCGGCTTCGAGAAACTCGAAGAGAAGCTCGCCGCCTGCGGCGCGGCCATCGAGCGGATTAGCGAGTGATTGGCTGTCATTCCGGGGCGTCCCGCCGAAGCCCTAAGGACGAAGGCGAACGAGCCCGGAAGCCATAATCCTCAACGTTGCGGCGCATGGATTCCGGGCCCGGCCTTCGGGCCATCCCGGAATGACGGCGTCTTCGATCAATAAATCCATTCTAGGACTATTGACCTTCCGCTTCTCTAGACTATAATCCTCGTCATCCCGTCCGCTGAGGGTGTCGTCGCGAGACAGACCGATGGCAGGACGGGAGGCGGCGCCCGCGCGCGGGATTTGTAACCCCGCACCCGGGAGGCCCCGGCCAGCCGTCCGCCGGCACTATGACCGGCTGCCTTTGATGGCTGCACGAGGCGGGCATGAAGGAAGGCGGAAGCCTTCCGGATCGGGAGCGCAAAGCTCCGTGCCCGCCCGGAAGAACCGGCGCCGGGGACTTAAGAAGAACGCCGCGATGGCGCGCCGAGAGGCGC
>JANLJK010000334.1 GCA_029255525.1 Pseudolabrys sp. | reverse complement strand
TGATGGCGACAACCTTCAGCATTTAACTTCGTTTCTCAGCCATTGCTTCACGGTGTTAGACCACACGTCATTTTTGTACGACGTCACGGGCAGCAGCCGTGCAAGGGTTCCGAATGTATAAACACGTGAGTTCCGTCACGACCTCGACACCATCGCACGCTGCAATAGATTCGGATGGGCAGCTTCGGGAGGATCTACTTTCATGCTCACGCTCGCTCGCGCCGGTCTTGCCGCCGCGCTCATCGCCTTCGCCTGCCTCACAGCATCCGCCGCGGATGAGAAAGCCTTCACGCGCAGCGATCTCGATGCGGCCGGGCTGAAGCTGCAGGAGCAGATCAAGACCGATGCCGGCACAGTGACCAAGCCGGTCGCGCAATTGCGTCGCGACGCCGACGCCGCGTTCCAGAAGAACGACTTCCGCGCCGGCATGATCGTGCTCGGTCAGATGATCGCCGCCGCGCCGGGCGATGCGCAAAGCTGGCTGCGGCTCGCCCGCACGCTGCGTCAGATCAAGCCGCGCGACGACAAGGAGAAGGCGCTGCTGTTGGATCGCGCCACGACCGCGGCCTATCTCGCCTATCAGCGCGCCGGTGACGCGGCGCTCGAATCCGATAGCCTCACCGTGCTCGGGCGTTCTCTGGCCGATCGCCGGCAATGGCGCCCGGCGCTCGATTCCATGCGGCTTGCCCTAGAACTGCGGGAGAGTGGGGAGGTGAGGGGTGAGTACGAACGTCTTCGTCTCGATCACGGCTTCCGCATGCTCGATTATACGGTCGATTCGAATGCCGTAACCCCGCGTGCCTGCTTCCAATTTTCGGAAGAACTGCCCGGCAAGCGCACCGACTTCCAGCCCTTCGTATCGGTACAAGGTCAAGACAAACCGGCAATCTCGGTCAACGAGAAGCAGCTCTGCGTCGAAGGCCTCAAGCACGGCGAGCGCTACGCGGTGACCTTGCGCGCCGGCCTGCCGTCGACGGTCAAGGAGACGCTCGCCAAGACCGCGACCTTCACCATCTTCGTGCGCGACCGCAAACCCTTCGTGCGCTTCTCCGGCAAGGCCTATGTGCTGCCGAAGACCGGCCAGCGCGGCATCCCGCTGCTCAGCGTCAATACCAACGCCGTCAAAGTGTCGGTCTACCGCATCGTCGATCGAAACCTGATCGACACGATGCTGGGCTACGAATTCCAGCGTAACCTCTCCAGCTATCAGGCCGAGAATATCGCCGATCAGCGCGGCGCCAAGGTCTGGAGCGGCGAGCTCGCGGTCGAGCCCAAGCTCAACGCCGAAGTGACGACCGCCTTCCCGGTGGATGAGGCGCTGAAAGACATCGGCCCCGGTGTCTATGTCATGACCGCCGCCGCCAAGGAGGCGATGAACGAGGACTACCAGCAGCTCGCCACGCAGTGGTTCATCGTCTCGGACCTCGGCTTGACCGCCTATTCGACGCATGACGGCGTCGATGTCTTCATCCATTCGCTGGCGAGCGCCCAGCCGCGGCCGCAGACCGAGGTTCGGCTGGTCGCGCGCAACAACGAGATCCTGTCGACCAAGCAGACCGACAAAGACGGCTTCGTACATTTCGAGGCGGGTCTCGCACGCGGCGAGGGCGGCCTGTCGCCCGCCGCCATCGTGGCGAGCGACAAGACCGATTATGCCTTCCTGAGCCTGAAAGGCGCGTCCTTCGACCTGTCGGATCGTGGCGTCGCGGGCCGCTCCGTGCCGGTCGGGCTCGACGCCTTCGTCTATACCGAGCGCGGCGTCTATCGCAGCGGCGAGACGGTCGAGATCACGGCGCTGTTGCGCGACGCGCGCGGACTGGCCGCGCTCAACGTGCCGGTGACTCTGGTGGTCGAACGGCCGGACGGCGTCAGCTACCGGCGCCAGGTGGTGCAGGATCAGGGGCTCGGCGGCCGCTCGCTGAGCGTGCCGCTGGTGACGTCGGCTGCGACCGGGACCTGGCACGTGCGCGCCTTCACCGATCCCAAGCGCCCGGCGATCGGCGAGACCTCGTTCATGGTCGAGGACTATGTGCCCGATCGCATCGAGTTCGACCTCACCACACAGGCCAAGAGCCTACCGCGCGTGGGTACGGCGGTGGAGCTGGATGTCGACGGCCGTTTCCTCTACGGCGCGCCGGCCTCGGGGCTCGACCTCTCCGGCGCTGTCGTCATCAGCACCGCGCGCGCGCGGCTGGGCTATGCCGGCTACGCCTTTGGCCTTGCCGATGACGACACCGCGCCGGTCCGCCAGGAACTGACCGACGTGCCGGCGACCGATGCCAACGGCAAGGCCAAGATCGCCGTCACGCTCGACAAGCCGCCGGAGACGACGCGTCCTTTGGAGGCGGCGATCACCGTCAGCATGGCAGAGTCCGGTG
>JANLJK010000333.1 GCA_029255525.1 Pseudolabrys sp. | reverse complement strand
TGGGCGGCGCGTCGGCTGGCAACTACGTGCTTGCCTCGACCGCCTTCACCGGCGCGGCCGACATCACCCCGGCGATGCTGACTGTTGCCTCGAATGGCACCATCGCCGCGACCAAGGTCTATGACGGCACGACCTCGGCGGCGGTCACCGGCAATGGCACACTTGGGGGCGTGATCGGTTCCGACGTGGTCAATCTGACGCTCGGCTCGGCCACCTATGCCGACGCCAATGTCGGCACCGGCAAAGCGGTTAGCGGCATTTACAGCCTGGGTGGCTCGTCGGCGGGCAATTATCAGCTCGCCTCGACCGCTTTTACCGGCAGTGCCGACATCACCGCGCGGTCGATCACCGTGACCGCTGACGCGCAAAGCAAGGTGGCCGGGACTGCCGATCCGCTGTTCACCTATCAAATGACGAGCGGCAGCCTGGTCGGCTCCGACACGCTCACTGGCGCGCTGACCCGCGTGCTCGGCGAGGGCGCCGGCGTCTACGACATCCTGCAAGGCACCCTGGCGGCGTCCACCAACTACAGCCTGACCTATATCGGCGCGAACTTGTCGATCACCGCAGCGCCGGTGGCCGCGTCCGGCCCGACGTCGGATTACTTCACCAGCCGCTATACCGGCCCCAGTGGCGGGTCGACACCGCCGGTGGTCAATATCAGCTATCAGCCCGGCGGGGCGGGAGGCATGCCGGTCATCGGCGTCCGCAACGTCACGACCGCCAGCAACAGCAACAACAATACCAACAATAACAACACCACGACCGTCGCCGCCCAAACGCGGCAGGACGCCAGCCAGAATATCGAACCTAGCAGCGGCCCGACCGCGCTGTTCTGGCCGATCTCGCAGTTCGACAATGTGCAGTATTCGAAGGACGAGTTGCCGGGCTACGCGCCGCAAGCGAGCCAGGCGACCGTGCTGGCCATGATCGCGCGCGCCGAAGCGAACAACCGGCAGGCGCCGAAGATCGACCAGTTGTGGCGCGACGACGCCTCCAACTGGGGCAATCTCGATGGCGCTTCGGCCAAGTCCGTCAAGTTCACCGACGGTAATGGCACGGCGCGCGCGCCGGCTGGCGACAACGGCTTCGCCTTCGTCAACGGCACAACTGATATCGCGACGCTGCTCAAGCGCGGGCCGGTGATGTTGGGCGGCGCCAAGCCGACCGACGGCGCGACGCCATGGCTGCTGGCGCTGCAAGTGACCGCCGACGGCAAGGGCATTCTGGCCAACGATCCAACCACCGGCCGGCAGGTGATCCTGGCGTTCGACGCGGCGACCAAGAAGATCGGCGGCGTCACCGGCGTCATCGATCCGAAGACGAAAAACGTTGTCACGATCGGCGACACTGTGCCGGAGCTCGGCGATGCGAAGATCAAGATCCCGCCGGCGGCGTGGAACCAACTCAAGGCGTTCCAGCCGGCGACCTACTTCGCGGTGTCGATGTAGGCTTCGGACGTCGTTAAAGCGGGCCGAGCCGGTATCAGACCGGCTTGGCAGCGTAGTTGCGCTTCGGGCTCTTGCGCGTTTTCAGGCTGGCGCTTTTGGCGTCCTCGCCGGTGAAGCGCTTCACGCCATCGACGCCGAGCGCGAACAGCGGCGTGAAAAATGTCGCGTCGTTCTCTTCAATGAGGCGAGACCAGCGGTTGTCGAGGATGAGCCATTTGTCGTCCTGATGCGCCGCGAGGACGGCATGAATAGTGTTGGCCGAGGTGTCCCGCACCATCAGCAACTGGAGATCGCCCGCAGGTGTACCGGCTTGGCGCAGCGCGAGATATTTCGCGATGGCGATGTCCTCGCAATCGCCGAGCCCCGTGTCGAACACGCCCTGGCGCTTGGCGTCGAGCGGGGCCGACCAGCGATCGGCCTCATGCCATTGCTCCTGGTCGGTCGTATAAGTGATGGCCGCGTTCACCTGCTCGTTGACCAGGGCGAGCCGCGCGCGGCCTGCCTCTCTGGCCGCCTGCTTGATGATGGCGACATATTGCGCCGCGGCTTTCGAGCAGTAACGGATGTTGGTGTGGCAACGCGCCAGCGTGGGTGCTTCGGCGGCGATGTCGGCGCTGACTTTTTCCCACTTCGTCCAGAGCAGGCCGCGCGGCGCTTGCAGCGTCTGCAGGCCGAAGGGTTCTTCACGCGGCGCGGGCTCGGTCCAGGAAGGCTTGGTGTCGAGCGGCGCGAGCGCGGCAAAGATGATTTGCGCCGGCGCCGGCTCGAGAAGGGACAAGACCAGCGGTTCCGGCGCGACGGGAGCGATTTCGTAGGCGATGCGTTCGACCAGCGGTTCGATGCCGGCCCTATCGGTGTGCATCTTGTCAGCCGCGAGCGGCTGAACGGAAGCAATGCCAAGCAGCAAGCCGAGGCTGCACGCCAGCATATGCGCGCGACGCAAACACATCGTACTCAACGCCCCATGTTTGGGGCATTGGTCGCCGTGTTACGCCCGGCGCCTTGCCCCTTTTATGAGACCAGAGGTACCGGGAGAGCCTGTTCGGTCGCGTTAAATGGCGCGTGCAGGCGCGCCGTAATTCGCGTTGAGAGTGAACCGCGATGTACCGCGTTCGCTAAAATGCGCGCAGGCGATGTTGGCGTTTCGTTAATGTTGATTTCGCGTAACCGGCGCGGCGGTTACTTGCCGGATCGACGGCCGAACAGCTCGCGAATGACGGTTCTGAGCCACATATTGCCTGGGTCGTTGTCGAAGCGCTTGTGCCAGAACTGCGAGACCGTGAACGACACGCTGTCGACGGGTAGCGCTACGATCCGAACCTGGCCGAGATCCGCGTAGACCTGTCCAAGCTGGCGTGGCACCACGCAGATAAGATCCGTGTTGGCAATGATATGGGGCACGGCGAGGAAGTGCGGCACCTGAATGGCGACCTTGCGCTGGCGCGCAGCGCGCGCAAGGCCCTGATCGAGATCGCCATCGCTGGAGCGGAAGAATGTATCCGATCCGAAGTCGTGGCGGCCGACGACGAGGTGCCATTCGGAAGAGAATTGCGATAATGACAGTCGCTTGCCGATGCGTGGGTGCTTTGGCCGCACGATGCCGACGAACTTCTCCTGAAACAGATCGTCACGGCACAAGTCGTCAGTTCGATCGATCCAGCCGATCGCGAGATCGACGCTGCCCGACGCGAGTTCTTCGTGCACGCGCGGCCGCGCCAGCCGGCGGACGGAGAGGTGTACACCGGGCGCATCCTGCTGCAACTGCTGAATCAGGCGCGGCAGATAAACGATCTCGCCGATATCCGACATCATCACGTTGAACGAACGCTGCGCGCGGCTCGGCGCGAACGATGTGCCGGTCTGCAGCATGTTCTGCACCGAATCGAGCGCCTGCGCGACTGACAGGAATATCTGTTCGGCGTGGGGCGTCGGCCGCATGCCGCCGCGCGTGCGGATCAGTAACGGATCGCCGAGGCTCTGACGCAGGCGCCGTAGCGCCGAACTGATGGCCGGTTGCGACAGCCCGAGCCGGTTGGCGGTGCGGGTGACGTTGCGCTCCTGCATGAGCGCTTCGAACACGACAAGGAGGTTGAGATCGATGTTCCGAATATTAATCATGGTAATATTCTAAATTATAGAATGAAATTGGACAAATAATAAGAGCCGCGCAACATGCCGCCCATAAATCCACTGGGAGAGAAACGCTCATGGCGAGCTACGAGACGCTGAAGATCGAAAAGACGGATGGCGTTGCTGTCATCACATTGAACCGCCCGGCCAAGCGTAATGCCATGAGCCCTACGCTGCACCGCGAAATGACGGATGCTCTTGCCGCACTGCGGGATGATAACGCCGCCAAGGCGATCGTCATCACTGGCGCCGGCGATGTGTTTTGCGCCGGCATGGACCTCAAGGAATTCTTCGTTGAGCTGAAGGACAAGCCGGCGGAATACGAGGCGGTTTGGAAGATGGCCACCGAATGGCGCGGACGCACCTTGCGCTATTACCCGAAGCCGGTGATCGCCATGATCAACGGCTTCTGCTTCGGCGGCGCCTTCTCTATCGTCGAGGGCTGCGACCTCGCTTTTGCCGCCGACGACGCCGTGTTCGGCCTGTCGGAGATCAATTTCAAGCTATTCCCGGGTGGCTGCGTTTCTAAATCGCTGGCCAACCTGCTGCGGCCGCGCGACGCGCTGTTCTACGCCATGAGCGGCGATAATTTCGATGGTGCCGAGGCGGCGCGCATTGGCTTCATCAACAAGTCCTTCCCCAAGGAGAAGCTCATCGAGGAAACCATGGCGATCGCCCGCAAGATCGCCGCCAAGGATGTGCACGCGTTGCGCGCAACCAAGGAGGGTTATCGCTTCTCGCTTGAGATGACCTGGGACGCGGCGATGAACTTTGCCATGGCGAAGGAACTGGAGCTGGTGCAGCGCCAGAACGATGCCTGGCGCAAGGAAGGCATCCAGGACTTCCTCAAAGGCAAGTACCGTCCCGGTCTGGAAACCCATCCGGGCTGACGTCAGCGCTCAATCTCCAAGAGGGAGATACCAGCCGGGATGTCGCTTCTCCTTAAAGCTTGCAAGGCCTTCACGGGCCTCTGCGCTCGCGATCGAGTGGGCGTGGAGGCCGTGCAGGTCCTCGTTTGCGCTGCCGGCGGCGAGCCGGTGCAGCAGCGCTTTGCCGTTGGCGAACGCCGACGGCCCAGCGCGCAAAAAGGCATCGGCAACCTCGGCAACTGCCGCATCCATCGCCGCGGGCGCATGGATGGAGTGGATGAAGCCGGCGCGGTACGCCGTCGCGGCGTCGAAGCGCTCGCCGCTGAGAAGGTAGCGGCGCAGGAAGCGCGCGCCGAAGGCTTGCATAAAGATCGGCGTCAAAGCGGCGGGCGGAAAGCCGAGGCGCACTTCGGGGATGGCGAAGAAAGTATCCGGCGTCGCCAGCAGCGTGTCGCAGCCGGCGGCGAGCCCCAGTCCGGCGCCGATGCAGGCGCCATGCACGACGGCGACCGTCGGCTTGGCCAGAGTATTCAATCTTTCGCAGACCGCGTCGACGGCGGCGTCCGCGCGTTGCGGCTCGTCGTCGCGGATGCCGCCGCTCACATCGGCGCCGCTGCAAAAATGCTTGCCGTCGCCGCGCAGGACAATGACGCGCGTATGTTCGTCGGCCCCAAGGCGATCGAATGCGTCGCGCAACAGCGCCAATGTCTCGCGGTCGAGGGCATTGCCCTTCTCGGGCCGGCGCAAAGTGACGGTCGCGATGCCGCGCGTATCCTGCGAGATGGAAATTTTCTGCGGCATCTTTCTGTCCTTCCGGCGAATGCCATGAAGCCCGCCGATGATCGGCAAGAATGGAGGCTCATGCACGCATAACGCAACGAGCGGCCAACTCACAATAACGAAGATCATATGGGAGGAAGTCATGCGGCCAGGTTGGATCAACATTGTCGGCGCGTTTTCGCTCGCCCTCTGTGCCAGCGGCCATGCCGTCGCGGGCAACGGCGTCGTGCGCATCGGTGTGCTCAACGATCAGTCCGGCGTCTTTGCCGACAGTACCGGTAATGGCTCGACCATTGCGGCGCGCATGGCGGCGGAGGACTTCGGCGGCAAGGTTGCCGGCCTGCCCATCGAGATCATTGCGGCCGATCATCAGAACCGGCCGGATATCGGCGCGGGCATCGCGCGGCGCTGGTTCGATCTCGATCACGTCGATGCGGTCGCCGATCTCGGCAATTCCGCCGTCGCGCTGGCGGTCGCGGAAATCGCCCGCGACAAGAACAAGGTCGTACTGATCTCGGCCGGCGGCACCACGGCGCTCACCGGCAAGAGCTGTTCGCCGAACACCGTGCAATGGACCTATGACACCTGGTCGCAGTCGAACGCCATCGGCACGGCGCTGGTGAACAAAGGTCTGAAGAAATGGTTCTTCGTCACGGCCGATTACACCTTCGGCTACAATCTGCGCGACGAGACCAGCAAGGTCGTGCTTGCCAAAGGCGGGCAGGTCGTCGGCTCCGTGGGACACCCGATCAACAGTTCGGATTTCTCGTCTTATCTCCTGCAGGCGCAGGCCTCGAAGGCCGACGTGATCGCCCTGGCCAATGGCGGCAATGACACCGCCAATGCGATCAAGCAGGCGCAGGAGTTCCGCATCACCAAGGGCAACCAGGTCCTGGTCGGCCTGTCGATGATGATCACCGACATCAAGGCGCTGGGGCTCGCCGCCGCGCAAGGGCTCTATGTGACGGAGACCTTCTATTGGGACCGCACGCCGGAATCGCGCGCCTGGAGCAAGCGCTGGGCGGAGCGCAACAACGGCCGCTATCCGACGATGATGCAGGCCGGCGTCTATGGCGCGGTATTGCATTATCTCAAGGCGGTGCAGGCGGTCGGCGGCGTCGACGACGGCGCCAAGGTTGTCGCCGAAATGAAGAAGTTGCCCACGGACGACCCGCTGTTCGGCAAGGGCTACATCCTGCCGAACGGCCGCAAGATCCACGACGCCTACGTCTTTCAGATCAAGTCGCCCGAAGAGTCGAGGTCGGAATGGGACTATTACAAGCTGGTCTCCACCGTGCCGGGCAAAGAGGCCTTCCTCACGCTCGAACAGAGCGGTTGCAAGCTCGGTCAATGAGAAGGGCCGGTCGGGAGACACTTGCATGAACCTGCGTGACATCGTCATCCGCAATGCACTGCTCTATCCCGACCGGGATGCGCTGGTCTTCGATGGCCGGCGCGTCAGCCATGCGGAATTCGCCAAGCGCGGCTTCCGCCTGGCCAATGCGCTGCTTGGGCTCGGCCTGCGGTCGCAGGAGCGCGTGGCCGTGCTGGCGCCGAACTGCGCCGAATATCTGGAGGCATTCTGCGCTTGCGAGAGCGCCAATCTGGTGGTGGTCAATCTCAACCATCGCCTGGCGGCGCGCGAACTGGTGCAGATCGGCCTTGACTGCGAACCGGCGGCCTTGATCTTCCATTCGCAGTTCGCGGAGCACGCCAAGGCGCTGATGGCCGAGGTGCCGAGCCTGCGTCATGTGATCTGCATCGACGGCGCGCGAGACGGTGTCCCCGCCTATGACGACCTGCTGCGCGACGCGCCGGACACTGTGCCGCAGGTCGCGATCCGCGACGAGGACGTCGCTTATCTGATCTACACCAGTGGCACGACGGGACGCCCGAAGGGCGTCATGCTCAGCCACCGCGCGGTGGTTGAATCGGCACGCTGCATCTCGCACGAAACCAGCGCGCGCTCGTCCGACATTATGCTGATCGTCATGCCGATGTTCCATATCGGCGGCCGCATCGAGCAATTGTCGCATACGATCGTCGGTGCGACGATCATTCTTCACGCCGCTTTCGATCCGGTGCCGATCCTCAGGTCGATCGCCGAGGAGCGCGTGACCGCCGCGCACCTGGCGCCGATCATGGTGCAGCGCTTGCTCGATTGCCCCGAGCTCGACGATTTCGATCGCGGCACATTGCGCTCGATCCACTACGCCTCGGCACCGATGCCAGTGCCGACCTTGCGTCGCGCGGTGGCCGCCTTCGGCCCGATTCTGACACAGGTCTACGGCATGACCGAGTGCATCGTCGCGACCTTGCTGACGCCCGAGCAGCACATCCTGGAGGGCACGTCGACCGAGACGCGACGGCTCGCCTCGGCCGGCCAGCCGTTTCTCGGCTGCAAGATCCGCATTGTGCGGCCGGACGGCGGCGACGTCGCCGTCGGCGAGATCGGCGAGATCCTCGTGTATGGCCCCGGCATGATGAATGGCTACTGGAACAACAGCACGGCGACGGCCAATGCGTTGCGCGACGGCTGGTTCTACACCGGCGATCTCGGCCTGTTCGACGACGATCATTTTGTCTTCGTGATGGATCGCAAGAAGGACATGATCATCTCCGGCGGCGAGAACATCTATTCCTGGGAAGTCGAGGAGGCGCTGCGGTCGCACGCGGCCGTCGGCGAAGCCGCTGTCATCGGCGTGCCGGATCCCGAATGGGGCGAGTCGGTGAAGGCCTTCGTGGTGACGCGTGGCGAGGTGACGGCGGAGGCTCTTATCGCCCACTGCCGCGCCAACATCGCCAGCTACAAGAAGCCGAAGAGTATCGAATTCGTCGAGGCCTTGCCGCGCCTGTTCAACGGCAAAATCGACAAGAAGGTGTTGCGCGCGGCCTTCTGGGGTGAGGCAGGGCGGCAGGTATGACACTGCGACAAGGGAGAATGTAAGGCCGATGGGGGGAAGTGACGACACGCCGATGGCGACGGATGCGGAGCTGGATGAATTCCGCCGCAGCCTGCGCCGCTTCATCGAACGTGAGATCATGCCATTCGAGCGCAAGCCGATGGGCGAGGCGGATCGGCAGGATATCCAACGCAAGGCGCGTGAGGCGGGCTATTGGCTGATGGATGTGCCGGAGGATTTCGGCGGTCAGGGCCTCGGGCTCACCGGCATGTCGGTGTTCTGGCACGAAGTGTCGCGTACGATTGCCGTGCCGGCGCGCGATCATTCGCTGTTCGGGCCGACGCCCGGGCCCATTTTGCTATCGCTCAAGGGCGAACAGAAAGCATGTTATCTCGACCCCGTGCTGCGCGGCGAGAAGATGACTTGCTTCGCGCAGACCGAGCCGGATGCTGGCGCCGACCCCGCCTCGATGCGCACGCGGGCGACGCGTCATGGTCAAGGTTACATGATCAACGGCGTGAAGCGCTTCATCACCGGCGCGGAAAAGGCGGACTTTGCCCAGGTGATCGCGGTGACCGATCCGGCCAAGGGCGCGCGCGGCGGCATTTCCTGCTTTCTCGTCGACATGAAGGCGAAAGGCGTGCGGATTTCGGCGCGGCATCAGACCATGATGGGTGATGCCCCCTGCGAGATCGTCTTCGACAATGTCGAGGTGGCGGAGGAAAACCGCGTCGGCGCCGAAGGCGAGGGCTTCGCCACAGCGCAGCGCTGGCTGACCGAAGGACGCATTCGCCACGGCTCGCGCGCCTGCGGCGTCGCCGAGCGCTGCCTTGAACTGACGGTCGATTATGCCAAGCAGCGCAAGACTTTCGGTGATGCGCTGGCCGAGCGTCAGGGCGTGCAGTGGATCCTGGCGGATTGCTTCACCGAGCTGCATGCGACCAAGCTGATGGTGCGTGACGCGGCGCGCAAAATCGACGCCGGTGCCGATGCGCGCGCGGAGACCTTCATGGTCAAGGTCTATGGCGACGAGATGGGCTTCCGCGTCGCCGACCGCTGCCTGCAACTGCATGGCGGCATCGGCCTGACGACCGAACTGCCGATCGAGAAGTTCTGGCGTGATCAGCGCAGTTTCATGATTACCGAAGGCCCATCCGAAGTGCTGCGGACGGCGCTGGCCAAGCAGATTCTGCGCGGGGGAATGCAATGAAGCCGAAGAAGCCACTGAAGTCGGACATGGGCTGGAGCAGCCCGGACCGCATCGTCGTGCGCGGACACGATCTCACGACCGAGCTTCTCGGCAAGATCGATCTCGGCTCGATGGCGTTCCTGGAGATCACCGGACGCCGCCCGACTGCGCAGGAGGCGGAGGTCTTCAACGCGCTCCTGGTCACTTTGGTCGAACACGGCATGACGCCGCAGGCCATCGCCACACGGCTCATCAGTCTCGCTGCGCCGGAAGCGCTGCAGGGTGCCGTCGCTGCCGGGATTCTGGGTGTCGGCAGTGTCTTTGCTGGCGGCTCCGAGCAGATCGCCAGAGTCTTGCAGGAGACCTTGCGCGATCAGCCGGGCGATGCCGACGTCAAGGTCATGGCCACTGCCATCGTCGAGGATTTCAGCGCGCGCAAGACTCCTATTCCCGGCATCGGCCATCCACTGCACAAGCCGATCGATCCGCGTACGCCGGTTCTGTTCGCCATCGCCGAACGCAACGGCTTCCGTGGCCGTTACGTCGCGCTGCTGGAGGCGATCAGCGCGGAGGCCGAACGCAGGCTGCAACGCTCGCTGCCAATCAACGCCACCGGCGCTATCGGCGCCATTCTGTGCGAGCTGCAGTTCCCGTGGCGGATCTGTCGCGGCGTGGCCGTTATTTCGCGGGCCATTGGTCTCGTCGGCCATCTCGCCGAGGAAATGCGAAATCCGCTGGCGCGCGAGATCTGGGAGCGCGCTGAAGGAGAAGTGTTCGACAACAAAAGCTGAGCCTCCGGGCTCCGACTGGGAGGATAACAATGAAAATCGCGAAGTATCTGCTTGCTTTGAGCTTAGCGTTGTGTGCGACCGTGGCTCACGCCGACACGTGGCCGAGCAAACCGATCCGCTGGATCGTGCCTTACACCGCCGGCGGTGGCACCGACCTGATGGCGCGCGTCCTTGCGTCGCATCTTGAGAAGACGCTCGGCCAGCGCATCGTGGTCGAGAACCGCCCCGGCGGATCGACCGTCACCGGGACCGCCGTGCTCGCGCAGGCGGAGCCCGACGGTTACACGATCGGCATGGTGTTCGACTCGCTGGCGATCAATTCGGTGCTCGGCGTCGCCACGCCGTACGATCCGGGAAAAGACTTCGCGCCGATCATCAATCTGGCTTATGTGCCGCTCATCTTCATCGCCAACACCAAGGAAGTGCCGATGAAGACCCTGCCGGAGGTCGTTGCTTACGCGAAGTCCCATCCGGACTGGCTGACGTTCGGTACGCTCGGGCCCGGCAGCCCGCATGAAATCGGCTTCGATTGGTTCAAGTCGGTTGCCGGCATAAAGGCCGTCGCCGTGCCTTACAAAGGCGTCAATCCTGCTATGCAGGACACGATCGCTGGTCAGATCAAGGCGATGTTCCTTGGTGTGGCGGTGGCGGACCAGTACATCCGAGAGGGTAAACTTCGCGCACTTGCTGTTACTAGCGCGAAGCGGCTGGAAAGCGCTCCGGATGTTCCGACGATCGCGGAGCAGGGGTATCCTGACTATAATTTCGTGACGTTCTACGGCCTTGCCGCGCCGAAGAATACGCCGCAGCCGATCATCGATCGCCTCAACAAAGAGATTAACAGCGCTTTCCAGGATCCGGAGGTGCGCAAGCGCCTCGAGCCGATCGGTGCCATCCTCGCAGGTGGTACATCGAAGGAATTCAGCGATTATCTCGCGGCGAACATGATCAAGTTCAGGAAGATCATGGCGCCCACCGCGCAGGCGAAATGACTGACGAAAGGCCTTGCCGTGACCGAAGTGCTCAAAGGTGTGCGTGTCGTCGAGCTGGGAACGATGATTACGGCGCCGCTCGCCGGTATGATGCTCGCCGATCTTGGGGCGGATGTGGTGAAAGTGGAGCGGCCGGACGGGGGTGACCCCTTCCGGAGCTTTCGGGGTGGGGCCTACAGCCCGCATTTCGTCGCCTTCAATCGCAACAAGCGGAGCGTCACCCTCGATCTGCGCAATGAGGAAGGGCGCGCCAGTTTGAACGCCTTGCTGACGGAGGCCGATGTCCTCCTGGACAACTACCGACCCGGCGTCATGGATCGTCTCGGCCTCGACGCCGAAACGATCCGCACGCGCTATCCGCGTCTGATCTGGTGTTCGATCACTGGTTTCGGCGCGGGCGGTCCTTATGCGGAGCGGCCCGCTTATGATGCTGTGGCCGGTGCGCTCTCGGGATTGTCGTTGGTGACGCTCGACCGCGACAAGCCGGTCGCCAGCGGTCCGACGATCGGCGACAATGTTACGGGCATGTATGCCGCCTATGGCATTCTGGGTGCGCTCTACGAGCGGGAAAAGACCGGACGTGGCCGGCGCGTCGAGGTCAACATGCTCGAAGCGGCGATCTCCTTCATTCCGGACGCCTTCTCGAACTATACGCTGATGCAGATCGACAATCAGCCGCGCACGCGGGTGGCGAGCTCGCAGTCTTATGCATTCCGCTGTGCCGACGGCAAGCTATTGGCCCTGCATTTGTCATCGCCGCAGAAGTTCTGGGACAGCCTGCTGGAGGTGATCGAGCGGCCGGACCTCAATGCCGATCCGCGTTTCAACAGCCGCGAGGGGCGGGTGCGCAATTACGTGGCGCTGGAGGAGGAACTCATCCGGATATTCGAAAAGCAGGACCGGCTGTACTGGATGACGCGGCTTGAAGCGGCCGATGTGCCCTTCGCGCCGATCCAGACCATCCCGGAAGTGCTGGAGGACCCGCAGGTCAAGCACCTCGGTTCGTTCGAGCAGCACACGCATCCGGCGCATGGCTCTTTGACCATGCTCAAGCGCCCGGTGCTGATCGACGGGAATCGCGACATCCGTACACGGACGCCGCCGACACTCGGCGAGCACACGGCGGAGGTTCTGGCGGAGCTGAAATCGAAACGCTCACCGGAAAAATAGCAACGTGCGTTAAGGGCCTTTCGCGGCGGCCCAGGCGACCTAATCCCGCTCCAAATTGATCCAGAGCGTGCGCACCTGTTGTTTGCCGTGGTTCCAGATGCGGTGCGGACGGCGCGAATTGTAGGAAATGAGGTCGCCGCGTTCGAGCACATGAGTTGTGCCGTCGACCTCGACGGTCAGCTTGCCGTCGAGGACGAAGCCGTATTCGAAGCCGTTGTGCGTGATCGGCTTCTCGGTGGCGCCGGTATGCGGCGCGTATTCGTTCAGCGCGATCGACACGCCGCGTGTGCGGTCCTCGCGGATGATGCGGCGGATGACGTGCGCCGCCGTCTCGACCAGCTTCTGTTCGCTCGGACGGACGACCAGCTTCTCGTCATCGGCCGGCTGGTCGACGACGAGTTCGGACATCGGCACGCCGAGCGCATTAGCGATCACGATGAGGGAGCCGATCGAGGGCGAGGCGCGGCCGCGTTCGACCAGGCTCAACATCGACGGACTGAGGCCGCAGGCATCGGCGAGAGCCTGCAAGGTCATGTCGCGCCCGAGACGCGCCTCCCGCATGCGCGCGCCGATGGCCGCGAGCGCCGCTGCGGTCGATTCCGACGGTTCTTCATGGTCTTTCAGAGTGGGCCGGCCGGTCACGATCGTTGTCCTTGCTCGTCTGGTCGTTAGGCCGGGCGCGGGGCAGCCCAGCCCTTGCGCGCCCAGCATTTTTGATCATACTATAATCATGTTGATAAAATTCAAAATCTGAGTGCCCTATGTCCGCCTCTCAAGCGTATACAACCGTCCGGGTGGTGGACAGCCGCGCGAACGTACCGCGCCTGCCGCTCGTCATTGGTGAAGGTGACGCCGCCGTCGTCATGTGGCCCGGGAATGGCGCGCTTTACCGCACATTTCAGGTCCTGACCCTCAAGGGTGGCGATCGCACGGTCGATCTCACGCATCTCTCGGACAGCGCCTATTACGTCTCGGCTGGAGCCGGCGACGTGGTCGACGTCACGACCGGGGAGCGCCAGGCGCTGGCGGAAGGCGCCATGCTCCATATCGACCGGGGTGACCGCTATCGTTTCGAAACCGAGGACGCGGGCGGCCTCGTGCTGATCGGCGGGCCGTGCCCGGCCGATCCGGCGCTCTATGCCGGCATCGCTTCAGCGGTCGCGGAGTAAGCTTATGGCCATCAGACTCTTCCATCGCGACAAGCCGACTTTGCGTCTGCCGCTGATCTCGAAAGACGCACGTTTCGTCGTCTGGCCCGGCGTCGGCGCCTGGCAAGCCAATATGAACTATGTGCGGCTCGAGCCCGGCGAGGCCAACAAGCCGCATATCCACACGCAGTCCGAGGACACGATTTTCATCCTCGAAGGCGAGGGGACGATCCACGACTATACCAACAATATCAGCCTGCCGTTCCATGCCGGTTGTGCCGTGCATGTGCCGGTGGGCGTGAAACATGCGGTGGCCGCCGACCGTGGTGTGGTGGTTGTCAGCGTTGGTGGGCCGAGCCCGGCCGATGTTCCCTTGCTGAAAGCGGTTGGCGCCTTGCCGGCCGATGCCGTCCTGCCGGCGTGACACGATTATGCGCGTGATGACACTCTGGCCGTTGTTATCGTTGCTCATGCCTCGCAAGTGCCGTGGCCATAAAGGCCAGATCACTCAATCCATCCGGAGCTGCCCATGAAGATCGTCGACCTCTCCCATCTTATGAACGTCCATACCCCTGGATGGGTCGGCTATGCCGGCAACAAGATGTATTACGCGCAGAACCTGCAGACCAAGATGATCGTCGCGCAGCGTATCGATACGGCGTTGCATGTCGGCACGCATATCGACGGCGCCATGCACGGCACCGACGGCATGGGCGATATGGCGTCCTATCCGCTCGACTTCCTGGTCGGGCCGGGCGCGGTGGTCGACGTCTCCAAGCACATGGATGACTGGGCGGTCATCACGCCCGAAATGATCGAGAGCGCGCCGGTCGAGGTGAAGGATGGCGACATCCTGATCCTCCACACCGGATGGCATCGCTATTGGGAAGGCCAGCCGCAGCAGGATCTCGTGCGCTATTTCTGCATGCATCCGGGCGGCAAGATTGAGCTGCTCGAATGGATGATCAAGAAGAAGATCAAGTGGTTCGGCATCGATTGCGGTTCCGGCGACCATTCGATGAACACCTCGATCCGCCACATGCGTCCGGATCTCGCCAAGCGTTTCGAAGCCAAGGTCGGCATGACCTGCGAGCAGTTCTTCGGCGAGTACACCTACACCCACAACAAGTCCGGCCGCGAAGTGAAGGAAGACATCTTCCCCTTCCATTCTTACGCGTTTCAGGAAGGCATCATCCACGCCGAGAATGTCGGCGGCGATATCGAGAAGATGCTGAACCAGCGCGCCGTCATCGGCGCGTTCCCCTGGCGCTATGAGGGCCTCGAAGCCTGCCCCTGCCGCATCGTCTGCTTCCAGGGCATGGACGAGAATGTCGAGGCCGTCGGCGATGTCGCCAAGGCGATCCTGGGGCCGCGCCGCATCGCGTCGGGCGTCACCACGGGCGGCCCGGACGGCCGCTGATCGCGAGCGTCACGCCGCGGTGACGGCGACGCCTTCGATCTCGAACTTCCAGTCCGGCCGCGCCAGCGCTTTGACGACCAGGAGCGTCGAGGTCGGCTTGTGGCCGGCCAGGAATTCCGTGCGCAAGGCGCCGTAAGCGGCGTAATCGGCCTGATCGGTGAGGAAGGCGGTGACCTTGATCAGGTCGGTCACCTTCATGTCGGCGGCTTTCAGGACGCCGAGCATGTTGTTGAAGGCCTGCCGTGCCTGCGTCTCGAAATCCGCTGGCATGTTGCCGGCGGCATCGAGGCCGACCTGGCCGGCGATATAGAGCGTGCGGGTTTGCCCATGCGCGATCATGCCCTGACTGTAGGGCAATTTGGCGTCGGCGGCCGGGTTCGGCGATACGGGGATCAACATGGGTGCCTCGTTCGGATTGTGAGCTTAGTCGGCGACGAGCGCCGTAATGGCGCGCAGGGTGTCACTGTCGGTGTCCGCCAGTCCATCGAGAATCGTGAAGTGGTTGCGGCCGGCCACTTCGCAGTAGCGCGCCAGCCCGCCATGCGCGCCCCAATGCGCGACCAGGTCGGCGGTCCATTGCTTGAAGCCGTTGGTCTCGTCGCCGCCGACGATGCCGAGGAATGGCATCAGCGGTGCATCCTTGGGCATGCGCTTGAGTCGCAGCAACGGACTCGCTTCGGCGGCTTCCTCCGCCGACATTTTGAGGTCGTTGTTGATCGAGGTTTGCAGCAGAGGCCGTAGATCGAAAGCGCCACTAATCCCCGCCAGGCCGACGATCGGTCCACGCTCGCCGCGTTCCGCCTGATCGAGTGCCAGCATGGCCGCCAATTGCCCGCCGGCCGAATGCCCGGCGACAACGACGCGCTTCGGACCCATGCGCTCGACCACCCAGGCGAAGGCGGCGCGGATCTGGTCGACGATGCCGCCGACGCGCACCGCCGGCACCAGATCGTAGCCCGGCATCACCACGGTGATCCCCGCCTTCACGAAAGGCTCGGCGATGAACGAGACATAAGACTTGTCGAGCGCGCGCCAATAGCCGCCATGGATGAAGAACAGCACCGGCGCGTCCTCGCCCGCCGGGAAGATGTCGAGCAGGCAGCGCGGCCCGGCCCCGTAACGCACGTCGAGCTGGCAATCGCCGCGGCCGCGCAAAGCGGCGCTCAGCCTCTGGTGATGGCTGTAGACCTCTTCGCGTTCCGGATGGCGGGCACGCAGCGCGTATTCCGCCTCGAGCGTGGTGTCGATTGTTCTCAGCATTCCACTTCCAAGCTGTCTCTAGAGTCCGAGATAAGCGGCGCGCACCGACGGATCGCTGGCAAGCGACGCGCTTTCGGCGGTGCGCACGATTTCACCTTCGGCGATCACATAGCCCCATGCCGCGCTCTTCAGCGCCATGTTGGCGTTCTGCTCGGCCAGCAGGATGGACATCCCCTCTGCATTGAGTCGCCGGATGGTGGCAAAGATTTCCTGCACCACTTTGGGCGCCAGACCCATCGACGGCTCGTCCAAGAGCATCAGGCGCGGCTTCGACATCAGCGCACGGCCGATCGCCAACATCTGTTGCTCGCCACCGGACAGGAGGCCTGCGGTCTGGCTCTGCCGTTCGCGCAGGCGCGGAAACAGGTCGAACACCATGTCCATGTCGGCGGCAACGCCGCGGTCGCGGCGCGGCCACAGGCGCCGGTAAGCGCCCATTTCCAGGTTCTCGCGCACGGTCATCGGCGCGAAGACGCGGCGGCCTTCCGGCACCAAGGTGATGCCGTAATCGAGTCGTGCCGACGCCGACGCATTGGCGATCTCTTTGCCCTCGATGAGGATGCGGCCGGCGCTCGGGCGCAGCAGTCCGGCAAGGCTGCGCAAGAGCGTGCTCTTGCCCGCGCCATTGGCGCCGATCAGGCAGACCGACTGGCCGCGCTCGACGCGCAGCGAAATCTTGTGCAGCACCTTGATGCTGCCATAGCCGGCTTCGAGGGCTTCGACCTCAAGCATCCTCGCTCTCCCCGAGATAGGCGGACAACACATCGGGGTGGCGGCGTACTTCGTCGGCCGTCCCTTCGGCGATGCGCATGCCGTTATTGAGGACCAGGATGTCGTGCGACAGCGACATCACCATGCGCATGTTGTGCTCCACCAGCAGTACGGTCATGCCGTCGCGATTGAGCGAGGAAATGATTTCGCCGACATGCTCGGCCTCCGCCTGCGGCAGGCCGGCGGCCGGTTCGTCGAGCAGCAAAAGCCGCGGCTCGCCGGCGAGCGCGCGGGCAAGCTCCAGCACTTTCATCTGACCGAAGCTGAGCGAGCCCGCCAGCATATGCGCCTTGCCGGCAAGATCGAAACGTTCGAGCTGCGCCATGGCGGCGTCGGCGAGCGCGCGTTCATCGGCGCGCAAGGTGGGCCCGTGCAACAGCGCGCTCAGAACGCCGGCCTTGCCGCGCAGATGCCGCCCGACCATGACGTTTTCCAGCACCGTCATCTCGCGGAAGATCTGCAGGTTCTGGAACGTGCGGGCGATGCCGCGTTCGGCCCGTTGATGGGTCGGCATGCCGTCGATGCGTTCGTCATCGAGCCAGATCGTACCCGAGGTCGGACGCGTAACGCCGGCGATCATGTTGAACAGGGTGCTCTTGCCGGCGCCATTCGGGCCGATCACCGCTTTGATCTCGCCGGTCTTGACCTCGAAGCTCAAGTCAGCGACAGCGCGCAGGCCGAAGAAATAGCAGTTCAGCGCTTCGACTCTGAGGAGCTTGCCGCTCATGACGCCCTCCCGGAGAACCGCTTGATCAGCGCGCCCGGCACGCCGGTGAGGCCCGATGGCGACAGGATCAGCACGAGCAGCATGCCGAGGCCGAACAGCATCAGCTCGGCGTCTTCATAGTCCAGCAGCAATTGCGGCACGGCGGTGTAGATCAGCGCGCCGACGATCGGGCCCCAATAGGTGCCGCTGCCGCCGAGCGCGACCATCACCACCAAAAGGATCGAGCTGGAGACGCTGAAGGTTTCCGGCGAGGCATACTGATTGATATGGACGTAGAGGCTGCCGGCGATGCCGGCCATGCCGGCGGTGAGCACGAAGAACAACAACTTGGTGCGGAAGCTGTTGATGCCGACGGCGTCGGCGCCGAGTTCGTTGGTCGCGACCGCGCGCAATGCGCGGCCGATGCGTGAGCGCAGAAGATGCAGGATGGCCACCATGACCAGAAGCGATACCAGCCAGACCAGCGGGAATTGCCGGGCGTCGGTGTCGAGTGCGAACGTGCCGAAGGCGAAGGGTTTGACGCCGAGCAGGCCGTTCGGTCCGCCGGTGAGGTCGATCAGGCGGTTGAACATGACGACCAGGATGGCGTTCCATCCGAGTGTGGCCATGGATAGATAAAGACCGCGCAGGCGCAGCGCCGGGATGCCGATGATCAGCGCCGACAGGCCGGTAACCAGCGCCGCGACCGGCAGGCCGATCCAGGGGCTCCAGCCTAGTTTCACGCCGAGCACGCCGCTGACATAAGCACCGAGGCCGTAAAAGGCCGCGTGGCCGAGCGATATCTGGCCGCCATAGCCCATCAGGAGGTTGAGGCTCGCGATCAGGATCACATTGATCAGCATCAGATTGGCGAGTGAGACGACGTAGGAATTTGGCGAGACGAAAGGCACCGCCAGCAGCACCAGCCAGACGATGAGCAGGCGGGCATGGTCCGAGAGACGCTGGGCCGGCGCGGCCGCGGCCGGGGAACGCAAAGCGGGTGAGGTGGTCTTCAACGGCATCACGCTCATGGCGTCAGACCTTGACCACGTCGGCGCGGCCAAGGAAGCCCGAGGGGCGCACGAACAGGATCAGGAGCAGCACCGCGAAAGCGATCGCATCCTTGAAATCCGAGGAGATGTAGAAGCTGCCGAAGGCCTCCAGCAGACCGAGCGCCAGGCCGCCGATCACGGCGCCGGGCAGGCTGCCGACGCCGCCGAGCATGGCGGCGCTGAAGCCCTTGAAGCCGAACATGGCGCCCTGGTCGTAGGACGATAAAGTCAACGGCGTGATGATGGCGCCCGCCAGCGCGCCGGCGAAGGCGGCGATGGCAAAGGACAGCATCACGGTGGTTTCGACCTTCACGCCGACGATGGCCGCGGCGTCGCGATCGGCCGCGGCGGCGCGCAAGGCTTTGCCTATGATGCTGCGCTCGAAGAAGAAATGCATGATGACGAGGAAGGCGAGCGTCAGGCCGATGATCCACAAGGTCTGGGTCTGGATGGTGATGCCGCCGACCGTCAGTGTCGCGGTCTGCGAGAAGGCCGGATAGCCGACCGGCTTCTTGCCGAGGATCATCATGACCAGGCTGCGCGTGAAGATGGCGAGGCCGATGCTGACCAACGTGATCAGCAGCGTATTGGGCCGGCGCAGCGGCCAGATCACCAAGCGTTCGGAGAGGATGCCGACCATCATCACGATCAGCACCGCCGCGACGCAGGCGATGCCGATATTGCTGAAGGATGCGAACAGCAAAGCCGAGATCATGCCGCCCATCACGACCCATTCGCCTTGCGCGAAATTCATCGCGCCCGTGCTCTTGAACACGACGTTGAAGCCGAGGGCGATAAGGGCATAGATACTGCCCGTGCCGATGCCGGCGACGAGCAACTGAAGGGCGGCAGATCCGGTTTGCATCGTGGTCTAGAAGGTCCGCATGCGGTTCGATTCGAACATCGGCAAAGTGACGCCGAGTTCAGCGAGCTTGGCGCGCGCATTGGCGACATAGGTTGCCAGCGTGTCCTCTTCGGCGGCGCGCGACGCCGCGCCGAGGCCGGCGGCCGCGGTGATGGCGTCGGCTTCCGCCTCAGTGGACGCATGCTCCGGCGCAAGCCAGGGGCAATGATAGCCCTTCAGCTCGGTCTCCCGCACATGGGTCACCAATTCGTCGGCGATGAGCTTACGATCCTCAGCGGTCCAATGCGGTGCGCGCGCCGTGAGATAGAGCCAGCCGAAGGCGGCATGGCGCTCCTTGTCGGCGATGACGCGGTCGAGGACCTCGCTTACCGCCGGGTTGGTAGTCTTCGACTGCCAAGTCCGTGCAAGTTCGAGCTCCAGCCCATCCTCGAAAGCCGAGAAGCAGGCGAGATAGCTGTCGAGGTTCTGCTCGGCATCCATCGCGCGGCGATGCAGATTGCGATTGAAGGCCACTTCGTAGTGGGCGTCGGCTGGCTTCACCATGCGGCCGCCGAAGGCTTCCGCAAGCTGGTCGAAGCACTCGACGTGCCAGGCTTCCTCGGTATTGCGGACCGTCAGATAGAATTTGGGATCGATCTCGCGGCCGGCCTCCATGCAGAGGCGCATCAGCAGGGCCGGCGTCTCGGTGAGGCCGGTGGCCTCGATCCAGACGCGGCGGCTCCAGGTGCGACGCGCCGCCTGGCGCGTCGCCTCGTCGTATTTGCCGGTGTCGAGCGAGCTCCAGTTGATGTCGCGGTGCGGATTCCAGCGGCCGGCTTTGCCGCTGTCGTACAACTCCCGGATCTCCGGCAGCGTGACGTTCATTTCCAGAGGAAAGCGCCGTTCGACCAGGAGATGAAGCGGCGGCAGACTCGGGGTGACGTGGTGCAGAACGCGTTGCATGGTCAGATCGTCCCGAGCTTGGGATGGCTGAAGGGCGGCAGGTTGATGCCGAGCTTCTTCATTTGATCGCGGATGCGTTGCAGTGTGGCGATGAAGACCGGCTTTTCGGCCTCCTCGACGGTCGAACCGAGACCGGCTTCGTAGGCGACGCGGTCGGCGTCGACTTCGGAGCGTGACGCCGGGTTCTCCGGGGCGAGCCAGGCGCTGTGATAGCCGTTGAGCTCGACCTTCTCGACCATGGTGATGACCGCGTCTTCGATCATTTTCTTCTGCTCGGGCGTCAGCGTGTCGCAGATCGCCTCGAGGAAGTACCAGCCGAAGGCGCAGTGGCGCGATTCGTCGCGCATGATGTAACGCACGATCTGCTTGGCGACCGGATCGCGCGTCACGTCGTCGAGGTGCTTGAAGACGTCGAAGGCGATCTCCTCGGCGGTGCAGACGAGCGCTGCGATGATGCCTTCAAGCGGAATGTCGGCATTCAGCGTGGCGCGGCGCACACCGTGCGTCGCGACCGAGCCTTCGAACAATTGCTGGACCGGCTTCTCGATATAGCCGCCCAGTTTTTCCGCCATGGTCTGGCACACCTCGGCATGCCGCGCTTCTTCCTGCGAGCGGATCGTGAAGAAGAGCTGCATGTCCGAGGGGCGGTTTTCCAGACCGAAACGCAGTTGGAGGGACGGGCTTTCGGAAATGGCGCCGTATTCGCTCCACGCGCGCCGGCTCCAATAGAGCCGGGCGGCGTAGCGCTGCTCTTCCGTGTAGGCCGCGGGATCAAGCTGATCCCAATCCACGTCGGTCTTCGGATCCCACTGGTTGCGGGTCGCGGCATGAAACAGCTCGCGGATCCGTGGCAGATCGGAATTGAAGGTCAACGGGAAGCGGTTTTCAGGTTCGTCGAGAAGCGTCTGGACGACCTCGAAAGCCTGTTGTGCCGACATATCACGAGAGAGGGCCATGATTTTCCTCCAACTGGTTACGCGTTTAGTCGTAGTCGACGAGGTTGAAACGGCCATCGCGCCAGTTGATCAGCACGATGTCCTTCTTCGACAGGCCCGAATGCTTCTCGGGCGAGAAGGTGAACTCGCCGCTGGTGCCGGCGAATTTTTTGATCTTCTCAAGACCCTCGGGCAGCTTGCTGACGTCGCCGCCGACCTTGATAAGCGCTTCTTTCGCCAGCATTGCGGCATCGTAGGATTCCGCCGCGTAGAGGCTCGCCGGCCGATTGAAGCGGGCCTGGTAGTTCTTGAACAGCTTGAGGATTTCGCCCTTCAGCGGATCGCGGTCGGGCAACTGATCGCCGACCGGCAGCTTGAGGCTGGCGAGCAGGATCGACTTGGCGGCATCGCCCGCGAGATTCATGTAGTGCGGCGAGACGAAGCCATAGCTGTGGATCAAGGTCTTCTTGTCGAGGCCGAGCTGCTGCGCCTGCTTGATGAAGACAACGCCGGCCGGCGTGACGGTCCAGCAGATGACGGCTTCGGCGCCGCCGTCACGGATGCGCGTGAGCTGGGGCAGCATGTCGGTGTCGGCCGGGTCGAAGGTCTCGTACATGACATCGAGGTTGCGGCGGGGACCGACCTTCTTCATCTGGGTCACGGCGCCCTGGCCGAAACCGCTCGAGTCGGCGAGCAGCGCGACCTTCTTGATCTTCTTCTTCTCGAGGAAGTCGGCGATGCGTTCGAGCACGTCTTCGTCGTCGACCGTGCTCTTGAACACCCATTTGCGCTCGGCGACGGGCGTGACGATGGCGAGCGCGCCTTCGCTGGAGATGAACGGGATCTTGGCGGCTTCCGCCATCGGCGCCATCGCCAGCGCGATGCCGCTCATGTTGCCGCCGGACAGGATCAGTTCGACCTTGTCCTGGCTGATGAGGCGGCGGGTGGCCGACAAGGCCTTCTGCGTCTGGCTTTCCGCGTCGTAGAAGGTCCAGGCGATCTTGCGGCCGTTGATGCCGCCGGCGGCGTTGATTTCCTCGACGGCGAGCTGCAGGCCGGCCTTCATGTCTTCGCCGAGGAAGGCGGCCGGGCCGGTGACCGACAGGATCGAGCCGACACGCAAAGGTTCACCGGCGGCCCAGCCGGCACGCGCGCCCGACGCGGCGAGCGCGGCGCCAGGTATCAATTGCAGGAAACTGCGTCTTCCGAGATTCACTTTACCCCTCCACTCAATATGGGCGCGATACGGGCGCCCGGTTGCGTCTCAGTCTCAAGTTCTTCCGGCAGGTTCAGTCGCTGTGGACTCCGCTGGTGTCGATTTCGCTCGGCGCGGCCGCGCCGTGGCGCGACAGCGGCACACTCAGGGAGTAGCGGACGAAATCGGCGCGATGGACGGTGTGGCCGGCCATGACCAGCCGGCCGGCATCAGAACGATAACGTAAGGACCGGATCAGCACCGGCGCCCCGGCGGTCAGATGCAGGTATTCGACCTCTTCGGGGCCGGCGATGCCGGCTTCGATACCGAAGTCGCCGGTGGTGAGCTCGACGCGTTGCCACAACAGATGCAGCGGCGAGCCGCGGGCGGCGGTTTCGTCCCAGTCTTCGACCAGGTCGGCGGGCAGATAGCGATAGTCGAGCGCGACCGGCACGCGGGCGGCGGCGCGGGTACGCTTAATAAAGAGAACCGGCGTCTGGGGTGGCAGTTCAAGCGATGCGGCGACCGCCTCATCGGCTGGCCGGCGCTCGAACACCAACAGCGTCGACTGGATGGGCGTGCCGTTCGCTTCCCACTGCCGCATGAAGTCCATGCCGGGCTCAAAGCGCTCTTCCAGCTTGCGGACCGAGACGAAGGTACCGAGTCCGCGGCTGCGGGTGAGCAGGCCTTCGCGGACCAGCTCGGACAGCGCCTGGCGGACGGTATCGCGACTGACGCAGAAGAAAGCGCAGAGCTGCTCGTCGGAATAGAAGCGCTTATCGGGTTGGTCCCAGTGCAGGATCAGGCCAATAAGCCTTTGTTTTATCTGGGCATAAAGCGGAAGCGGCGACGTCCGGTCGAGCGGGGGATTGGCCCACTCGGTATCCGCGATTGCCAGGCTTTGGGACGGTCCCTGCATTCCAATGCGCACCCCTACGGGATTGATTGGATGATTGTTGGGTCAACCATACATTTTGGCAAGAGGCAATTTTGGGCGGGGCCTGTCGCCTTTGGCGGCAGTTCGGATTGTTTCCGGTGGCGGGAGTGGTGAGCGTCGGGGGGGGCGTCAGAGCCCGGGGCGCAGTCCGGTGGCGCGTGCTAAAGCCTCAGGCACAGCTCAAAACGATGACGGCCGTTCGGGCGAACGGCCGTCATCCTCGACACCACCGAGAGTGACGCGATCAGGATGGGGCGGGCGCGAGGGTGAAGACGTAGGTCATCGTCCAGTATGACGTATCGATGGCGCGGCCGTCGGGGCCTGAGCCGGCGTCGTGTTTCACGAAGCTGCCGATGAGCGTGTCCTTCACGCCGAAGACGGCATCGGAATCCAAGTATTGATCGCCGTCGACAAACACATGCGTGGCAAGCTTTTCGAAGCCCGGCGCTTCGATCATGAAATGCACATGCGCCGGCCGCCACGGATGGCGCTTCTGCACGGTCAGCATCTCGCCGACTGGACCGTCATAGGGAATGGGATACGCGGCCGGCTTGATCGACCAGAACCGATACTTGCCGTCCTTGTCGGTGCGAAAGCGCGCGCGTCCCGACAGGCCGCCGACTTTGTCGATCTGCTGGACATCGTAATAGCCCTCCTGATCGGAGTGCCAGACGTCGACAATGGCATTGGCGACCGGCTTGCCGTCCAACGATAATACCCGACCTTCCGCATAGAGCGGCTCGCCCTTCATGCCGCCATGGATGTCGGCGCCGAGCGGATACTCAGGCGGGTTCTGCACATAAAATGGGCCGAGCACCGTCGTCTCGGTGCTGCCGCCGGAGCCGTGATTGATCGCGTCGACCAGCATCGAAACGCCGAGCGTGTCGGACAGCAGGATGAACTCCTGCCGGTTGCCGTCGCATTTCTGGCCGGTGCGGGTGAGGAAATCGATGGCGAAGGCCCATTCGGCGTCGGTGAGCCGCACGTCGCGCACGAAGTCGTGCATGTGCCGCACCAGCGAGTTGAAGATCTGCTTCAGCCGCGGATCGGATGTGTTCTTGATGCGGTCGAGAACGGCATCGGTGATGGTGTTCTCATTGAAATTGCGCATGGGGCTCCTCCAGTCTTTTTGCATTATTGAGACGAACGCGGGTGCGTCGGCGGCGGTTCACCGGCCCATGCGCGCGCGATCAGATCGCGGATGGCGCCGCGCACGAGCGGCCGTGGGTTCCAATAAGGATTCTTCACCGCGAGATCGGCGGCGCGATCGATGCCGGCTTCCGGCATGCCCAAGGAACGTAGGCTCGCCGGTGCGCCGAGCGAGCGGGCGAGAGCGAAGAGGGCGCTTGCGCCATCGGTACTTGCACCCAAGGCTCGGGCGACAACATCGTCCGCCGCGGGCGCCGCCACGGCGTTATAGGCGAGGGCGTGCGGCAGGATGACAGTGTGCGTCTCGGCATGCGGCAGATCGAAACTGCCGCCGAGCACATGACACAGCTTGTGGTGTAGCGCCATGCCGACCGAGCCAAGGCACATCCCGCACAGCCAGGCGCCATAGAGCGCATCGGCGCGCGCCTTGCGATCGTGCGGAGCGGCCACGATGGCCGGTAGCGCATGGCCGAGCGCGGCAATCGCCTGCTCGGCCATTACCGAGGTGATCGGGTTGCGGTCCTGCGCATAGAGCGCTTCCACTGCATGCGCGATTGCATTCATGCCGGAGGTGACCGACAGCGCGACCGGCAGCGTCAGCGTCAGGTCGACATCGTAGATCGTCACTTCCGGCAGTATTTTGTCGCTGCGCTGGGTTGTCTTGAGGCCGTTCTCGGTCTCGCCAAGGATCGGCGTCATTTCGGAACCCGCATAGGTCGTCGGCAGCACGAACTGCATCGCATCGGTGCGCAGCGCGATCGCCTTGCCGAGGCCGGTCGCCGAGCCGCCGCCGATGGCCACCGTGCAATCGGCATCGCAGGCGCGGAAGCGTTCGAGCGCTGTCTGCGTCACGTCGGTCGGTGTGTGCATAGCGGCGCCGGTGAATGAACCCGCGGCACGATCGCCCAGCGACGCAGCGATCGCTTCGACCGTTGCGGCCTGCTGCGGCCCGCCGATCACGAAGGCGCGGCGGCACGGTGTCCGTTCGATCTCGGATTTGAGATTGGCGGCGGTGCCGCTCCCGAACACCACACGGGTGGGAAGCCCGTTATAGACGAATGGCTCCATCGGTCTCACCGCATACGCTTGGACGAGGCTGGTCCGTCTCCTTCCATAGCCTGTCCGCAAATATATTTGCAAATGAAAATAAAACCGGGTAGCCGTTGCCGCAAGCACCCTCAGGCAGATCGGGTGCTCCGACACGCAAGGGGAGAACGGCATGAAGGGCAAGATCGGTCTCGAAGAGCATTTCGCCATCGAGGAAACGCTGATGGATTCAGCCGGCTTCGTGCCGGAGAGCTATTGGAAGGAACTGAGCGCGCGCCTCCTCGACATTCACGACACCCGCCTGCGGCTGATGGATGCACATGGCATGGAGATGATGCTGTTGTCGCTCAACGCGCCGACCGTGCAGGCCATTCCCGATCCGCGCGCGGCCGATGAAGTCGCCCGTCGCGCCAACGATTATCTGGCGGAACAGGTGGCGAAGCGTCCCGACCGCTTCCAAGGCCTTGCGGCGCTGCCGATGCAGGATCCCGATCTCGCCGCGCGCGAATTGCAGCGTTGCGTGAAAGAGCTCGGCTTCCGCGGCGCGCTGGTGAACGGCTTCTCGCAGCTGCGAGAAGAGGTCAGCGCCGTCTATTACGATCTCAAGCAATATTGGCCGTTCTGGGCGGAGGTCGAAAAGCTCGACGTGCCGTTCTATCTGCATCCGCGCAATCCGCTGCCCAGCATGGCGCCGATTTATGACGGTCATCCCTGGCTGCTGGGGCCCACCTGGGCCTTCGCGCAGGAAACCGCGGTGCATGCGTTACGCATGATGGCCTCGGGCTTGTTCGATGAATATCCGAAGCTCGACATCGTGCTCGGCCACCTCGGCGAGGGCCTGCCTTACAACATGTGGCGCATCGACAATCGTAATGCCTGGGTGAAGGCGCCGCCGCGCTATCCGGCGAAGAAGAAGCTCGCCGAATACTTCCAGGCGAACTTCCATCTCACGACATCAGGCAATTTCCGCACTCAGACGCTGATTGATGCGATCCTGGAGATTGGCGCCGACCGTATCCTGTTCTCGACCGACTGGCCGTTCGAGAACGTCGATCACGCGGCCGACTGGTTCGACGTTTGCAGCATCAGCGAAGCCGACCGCGTGAAGATCGGCCGTACCAACGCAGTGAAGCTGTTCAAGCTCGGTCTGGATTAAGCGACGGTGGTCGCGCGCGCCCCGGCCTTGCGCGGCCGGGGCTTTTTCTCGGCTTTTTCGGCGGCCGCCTTGGCGCGGCCGGCCTGCTCGAGATTTTCGAAGATCTTGCGTAGCAGGTGCTTGAGCTGCGTGACCTCGTCCGCGCTCAGTCCTTCCATCGCGAGCTTTTCATAGAACAGAGCATAGGGAGCGACTTCCTCGACCAGTTCGAGGCCCTTTTCCGTCAGCGTCAGGCTCAAGGCGCGGCGGTCCAGTCCCGAGCGGCGCCTCACGACCAGACGCTTACGCTGCATCGAAACCAAGAGGCGCGAGAGGGTCGATAGGTCGATGCTGGTACGCTCGGCAAGCTCGCCGAGGCGATGATCGCCCTTGTGCCAGAGCTCGATGAGAACGCGCCACATCGGCAAAGTCACGCCATGCGGCTCGACATCGCGCGAAAACATCAAGCCGATTTTCATACCGGCCCGGTTCAAGAGATAGGGTAGAAAGTCTTGAAGAACCAGCCGACGGGACATGGGCTTTTTCGCGATGAAGGGTCCGCCTTAGAGCAGGTCGGAATCAGGCGCAAGCGTAAACCGAAAGACGGTCGTAAATCATCCGACTAATGGCGCATGACAGCCATATTGGCCGTTCTGGAAGATCAGCGGCGCGACATTGTCGCGGACGTCTGCCTTGAGCACGGTACCGATGAAGATCGTGTGCGAGCCGAACGGGACCTGCAATGTGTTCTGGCAGAAGATGGTGGCCTGTGCATCGGGGAGGAAGCAGAAGCCGTCAGCATCGGTCCATTGGAAGCGGGTATAGTCGTCCGACGATGCCGGCTTGGAGAAGACCTGCGAGGCTTCGGCCTGGTCCTTGTGCAGCACATTCACGCAGAACAGGTCCTGGTCGCGCAGGGCATTGTGGAAGCGGGATTCGCGGTAGACGCACACCAGCAGCGACGGGGGCGCCATGCTCAGCGAGGTTACGGCAGTGGCCGTCATGGCGTGGCGGGCGCCGTCTTTCAGCGCCGAAATGACCGATACGGTCGAGGCAAAGCGCCGCATTGCCAAGCGGAAGGTGGCGGCGACATCCTCCGGCCCGTCGGTCATCGTCGCTTCTCCTTTAAAATTTGCATTTGATAATAAATGACATTGTGCCTTTTCCGCAAGGGCGGATTGGGTCAAAAACGTTATTGCTTATTGTGTCGCGGCGCAGCAAGTGCAATGCAAAAAACTTGCAAATGAAAATTATTTATTGCGGAGCTCCGGCGACGCCAGTATCGTCCGCTTGTTCAGTGCTCATTGCGACGAGGAAAGTTCCCATGGCCGTTGCTGCTGTAAGTGATAGCCGCTCCATCCCCGAAGTGGCCGAATTGCTGCGCCGCGCGGAAGTCATCGCCAAGGTGGCGCGCGAACGCGCCGTGGAAACCGAAAAGGCGCGCCGGGTGTCGGCCGATCTCGTCGGCATGATGCGCGACGCCGATCTGTTCAAGATCCTGCAACCGCGCGCTTATGGCGGGTATGAGTGCGGCTACGACGTTTTCGTCGAGGCGGTTGCGACTGTCGCGGCCGGCGACGGCTCGACCGGTTGGGTCTACAGCCTCGGCGCGGTGCATCAGT
>JANLJK010000332.1 GCA_029255525.1 Pseudolabrys sp. | reverse complement strand
GATTGCGCGCGCGTGATCAGGTCGTCGGTGGTGGCGAGCACGGCATCGCCCGCCATGGCGACGTCGGTGACCACCGAACGGATGCCGGGCAATGCCTCGCTCACCGTGGCCGCGACCTTCATGGCCTCGGTGCCGATGACGTCGAGCTGCTCGATCTGCTGCTCCATCAGCGCGGTGATGTTCTCGTTCACCTGGCCCATGGCGGCGACGCTGCGGTCGACGGCGGTGATGGCCTCGGCGGTTTCGTTCACGGCGTCCTGGATGCCGTGGATCTGCGCGCTGATCTCCTTGGTGGCCAATTCGGTGCGGCGCGACAGCTCTTTCACCTCGGCGGCGACCACGGCGAAGCCGCGGCCGGCATCGCCGGCACGCGCGGCCTCGATGGTGGCGTTGAGCGCCAAGAGCGAGGTCTGACCGGCGATGGCCTGGATGAGCTTGATGACCTCTTCGATACGTCCGGCGGCGGACCCAAGATTGCGCATGGTCTCGTCGGCGCGGGCAAGCTCGGTGACGGTGCGCGCATTGGCGGCGCGGGCTTCCTCGACCTGATGGCCGGAGGTGATGGCCAGCGTCTGCACGTCGCGTGCCGCCGAGGCGACACCAGCGACATCCTCGGCGGCGCGCTCGGCCGCCTGGGAGGACTCCATCACCTGCTTCGCCATCAATTTGTTGGTCTGCGCCAGATCGGCGGCGGTGCCGCGGATGCGTTCGCCGGCGCTGGTAAAGGCGTTGACCACTTCCTCGATGCCGCGGCGGAAGCTGCCGGTGAAGAACAGGCGGCCGGCGTGATGCAGCCGCGCTTCGGTCTCGCGCCGGCGCTGGTCGACGGCGAGCGTGTCGGCCTCGATCAGCGCGCTGCGGATGTTCTCGGCGGCCTGACCGAAGGATTGCAGCGCGCCGTCGCCGACCAGCTCGGGCAGGCTGGTGTAGCGATCGCCGCCGGCGATCGCCCTGATGGACGAGATGATGTGCGAAAGCCGGTACTCGGCAAAGCAGCCGACGACGAAGGCGCCCGCCGCGGCGATGCCGATCGCCACCCAGATCGACGCGCCACTGCTCGCGACGGCCAGAACGATCAGCGCGACGCCGAAAACGGGAATAGCGATCCACAGCGCCGGTCGGGGCAATCGAGGGCGGCTGGACTGAGGCATTGCAATCTCGTGGCGGTATTCCCACCCAATAATTCGCCAGAAGATGGTTTCGAAATCCTTTCTCGCAGATGCGAAAAGCCGCAAGAAATAAGGGCAAAACCGCCTAAAGATTGGGCGAAAGCCACACAACCTGCTGTGACACCAGGGCTTCCAAAAACGCGCCCCGGTCGCCGGCCAGCGATGCCGCTTGCGAGGAACAGAGCTTATATAACAACCATAACGCGTTTAAATTTACGCCCCGTTTACTTCCCGTTGCACAACCTTGGCGCGCGACGGTTCAACGGTTCTCCCCCTGCGGACCGCCGGATTCAATACGCCATGGAGATGGCGCATGGTGCGTCACGCGACCCTCGTCTGGGCTCTCATCGCCATCATGGCAACGCTGACAGGCGTGAGCTTTCTGCTCACGGGTCTCAGCGTCGCGCTCGGCAGCAACCCGGCGCTGTTCGCGTTCATCGGCCTGCTGTTCACGATCAATCGCTTCTATCGCACGGTCCGCATCGACCATCGCCTGCAGACGATGAGCGAATGCACCACGCAGATCATGCTCGTGCTCTTGTTCGGCATCCTGTTGACCTACGCCGCGACGGCCACGAACTTCCCTTATCGCGATGCCGAGCTGCAGATAATCGACAAGCTCGTCGGCTTTGAGCGGCGTCCTTATCTCAAGTTTTTCGAAGCGCGACCGTGGCTCTCCGACCTCATCGGCTATGCCTATCTCGCGCTGCTGCCGCAGTTCGCGCTGGTGCCTCTGTTGCTGGTCGCAGGCGGCCAAGTCGAACGGCTCAACAAGTTGTTGCTGGCCATCGGCTGTGCGCTCCTGCTGACGAGCGCGATCGCGGTCTTCGTTCCCGCCGTCGATGCCTTCGTCTATCTCGACCTCGCGCCGATGCCGGCGGCCGAGGCGGCCAAATTCAAGACACAGGTGCCGACGCTGGAAGCCTTGCGCGCCGGCACGATGCACACCATCCAGCTCAACGATCTCGAAGGCCTGATTACTTTCCCGAGCTTCCATACCGCCGGCGGCCTGTTGCTGGCGTGGTCGATGCTGGCCATTCCTTACCTGCGCTGGCCGGCGCTCGCGCTCAACGGCGCGTTGATCGCGGCGACGCCAGTCTTCGGCGCGCACTACTTCATCGATGTGATCGGCGGCACGGCGGTTGCCGCCGTCTCGCTCGCCGTCACGGCGTGGCTGTGCCGCCTGGCGTGGCCGGCCGCCGTTGCGACTGTCACAGAGAGCACCGCCACAAACGACGACGGCCGGGCTTTCGG
>JANLJK010000331.1 GCA_029255525.1 Pseudolabrys sp. | reverse complement strand
AGGCGGTCGACAAGTTCGAGTACCGCCGCGGCTACAAGTTCTCGACCTATGCCACGTGGTGGATCCGCCAGGCGATCACCCGCTCGATCGCCGATCAGGCGCGCACCATCCGCATCCCCGTGCACATGATCGAGACGATCAACAAGATCGTGCGCACCTCGCGCCAGATGCTGAACGAGATCGGCCGCGAGCCGACCCCGGAAGAACTCGCCGAAAAGCTCGGCATGCCGCTGGAGAAGGTGCGCAAGGTTCTCAAGATCGCCAAGGAGCCGCTGTCGCTGGAAACCCCGGTGGGCGACGAGGAAGATTCGCATCTCGGCGATTTCATCGAGGACAAGAACGCGATCCTGCCGATCGACGCGGCGATCCAGTCGAACCTGCGCGAGACGACGACGCGCGTGCTGGCGTCGCTGACGCCGCGCGAGGAGCGCGTGCTGCGCATGCGCTTCGGCATCGGCATGAACACCGACCACACGCTGGAGGAAGTCGGCCAGCAGTTCTCGGTGACGCGCGAACGCATTCGTCAGATCGAAGCGAAGGCGCTCAGGAAGCTGAAGCATCCGTCAAGGAGCCGGAAGCTGCGCTCGTTCTTGGACAACTGAGCCAGCAACCGTTCGTCCTCGCGCAAGCGCGGGGACCCAGCGCTGGATTCCCGCTTGCGCGGGAATGAGCGGGTGGACGAGCTGAGGCATTTGAATCAAAACGGCGGGCCTTGGCGCCCGCCGTTTTCATGTCAACCGCTGACGTCCCCCTCACGCCGGCGTGGTGCCCGGCACCAAAGCCCATGACAAAACCAGCATCGGGTTCTCGCCGATGCCGGAGGAGATGACGCCGGTGTCGAGATCGATGAAGCCGATGCCGGTCGCCGGATTGGGCCCGACGCAGACGAGCTTGGTGGTCTTGCCGTCGATCAGGAGATCGCCGGCGACCAGCGAGGAGAGATCGGCCGGCGCGGGAAAGCGCAGATTGCCCGGGTCGAGATCGTAAGCGAGCACCACGGTTTCGGTGACGTCGCAGACGACCGTCGTCGGATCGAGCGAGCCGAGCCAGTTCAGGTCGGTGCTGCGCGGCGCGATCTGCACGACCGCGACCTCGTCGCCGGTGTCGGCGATGCGCAGGAAAATCGCGCCGGCGCCGGCCGCGGTCTCCGCCACGCACAGGCCGCCGGCGGAAATCGCCGCCGCGGTGGTCTGGATCAAAGCCGGTTCGTAACGCATGGCTGGCCCACCTTTCTCGTCCCGGTCGTATTTTAGTCTAGTACAATCCATCCGTCGGCAAAGGGCAAAGTTGCGGCAGGCAGCGCGCGTCTCACGGGCTGGCCACGTCGTCGGCGATCAACCGCACCTGCGGCAGCACAGGCGCCGGCCGGCTGACCTTGTCGCGCGGCGCGATGACGACGGCCTCGCCCTCGATCACCACCTTGCCGTCCTGGTTGGTGACGGCGCAGTCGAGCACGACATGCGCCTTCTCATTGTGTTTCTCGCGCACGATCACCTCGGCCTTGACCGTGTCGTCGACCGCGACCGGCCGGCGAAAGCTCAAGGTCTGCGACAGGTAGATCGTGCCCGGCCCCGGCAGCTTGGTGCCGAGCAGCGCCGAGATCAGCGCGCCGCCCCACATGCCGTGGCCGACGATGTGGTGGAAGATGTCGCTCGCCGCGAATTCCGCGTCGAGATGCGCCGGGTTGATGTCGCCCGATACGGCGGCGAACAGCTCGATGTCCTCGCGCCGCAACGTGCGCGTCAGGCTGGCGCGATCGCCGGGCGCGATCTCGTCGAAGGTGCGATTGTTCAAGACGGTCATGCGTGCTCCTTGCCGCCGCGCGCCAAAGGCCGGGACGCTAGGGGCAGCGTGCAAAGACTTCATGACGGCGGCGCTTCGTGTCCCGGGCGCGGCGCAGCGCGCTGCGGTGCGACGCCGACCGGGGACCCCGGTCAATCACGGAATCAAAACGGCGGGCAGCGTGCCCGCCGTTTTGCGTTGCGGCTCTCTCTCCGCCCTCATCCTGAGGAGCCCGCCGAAGCGATAGCGAAGGCGGGCGTCTCGAAGGATGGGGGCGGTCTCGGCGCCAGCACCTTGCTCCGCTCATCCCCGCGCAAGCGAAACTCTGCAAATCGGGTCATTCCGGGGCGCCGCCATAAGCGCGTTTACGCGCGTCTTTGACGCGCTACGGCGGCGGGCCAGGAATCCATACGCCGCAGCGTCAGGGGTTATGGATTCCGGGCTCGCGCGCCTTCGTCTCGCGCCCCGGAATGACTCGGCGCGCTCACCTGGCCGAACGGTTTTGATCTCGATTCCATCGCGCTGCATGACCGCATGGCAGCGGCGGGAGAGTTGACCCCGGTTGCGGCGGAGTGGTCGGCCGAGCGCGTACGTGTCTCGAAGCAAAGGTGTCGTTCGTCATGTTTGCAGTGCGCACACGGACAGAACACTTTACTTTTTATACAAAAATGTACCTTATGCTTTATAGGCTGCGCATAGGAGATTCGTCCCTTGAATTTATTGGCTCAGACTAACGACATTGTTCGAAACGACATTGACCCCGATTTCTTAAAATCATTTTCGATATCAATGGGTTGGGCATATTCTGATTTGTACGAAGAGTTGGCCGCCGACCAGGAAGCCTTTGGAGATTCCTACTGTTTGGAAGAGTTTGCGCGCCGGCGGGGAGCATGCGCGGTCCGAGCGCTTTTGAGAGCTGCCAAGCTGCATGGAATCCCTCATGAGTTCAGATACTTGGGCTGCAACGGTCAGCATAAGCTTCTCGTGAAAGTGGGGCGGGTGATCTTGATTCAGGAGCCCATTCTCACGCTCGAAGATGATCCGCGGACTTCGGAATACAAAAGGGAGCTTGCGGACTCGCACGGGCTGATTCGTCAGTTGGAGCTCGAACTGGGGGATCGTCCCTTCAAAGGGCGTGATTGGTCTGGGTGTGTACTTGGCGTCATGCTCCATGGGGCTGCCGGCCCCCACTTTAACGCGGAACACCGGGCGCTGGGCGCGCTCATGTTGGCTGTGCCCGATGCTGCGTACCGGAATTGGGTGTTGAGGCTTGATCTTCACTCCATGGCTACGGAAGGGCACGGGTTTGAGCCTGAGAGCACGACAACCGCGGCTGAGCATCAACAAGATGAGGTTCGTGTCACGCTTAAGCGGCGGAATGTTTCGCGCGGAGTGGGCGCATGACGTTAGGCGTTCAAAACTTTCGAAGCGCACGTCTTAGGGAAGCTCGACTTGCCCGAGGTTTCTTTAAGAAGTCGCTTGCCGACAAAATTGGCGTTACGGGTACGGCCATCGGCAGGTACGAGGAAGGTGCCGATAAGCCTCAGAGAGAACGCTTAAATGCGATCGCTGAGCAGCTAAACTTTCCATTTGAATTCTTTCTTCGACCAGAGTGGCCAGAGGATCTTCAATTGGTCTTTTGGCGTCTGCGTACTTCAGAAACCAAATACGCACGCGAAATGACTGAGCAGCGTATGCGTTGGCTGTGCGAAATTTTCTCTTTCCTCGAGCGAGAGGTGGACTTTCCGACTGTCAACTTGCCGAGATTGGACATGCCATCTGATTTTCGCCTGATTACCGGAGAGGTCATCGAGAGGGTGGCTTTGCAGCTTCGCGAATATTGGAAGCTTAGAGATTTGCCTATTCCTGATATGACGCTAGCGTTGGAAAATGCCGGCATTCCTGTTGTTAATCTGGAAATTAATTCTGAAAAGCAGGATGGATTTTGTTTCCGCTCAAACGTTCTCGATCGCTCTTTCGTTGGTATAAATGCTTACAACGTTAGCGCTGCGCGCGCGAGGTTTGATGCTGCGCACGAATTAGGTCACATAGTACTGCATCAAAACGTAGCGCCTCATGAAGCGCGCGATCCAGCGATTCATAAGTTATTGGAGATGCATGCTCATCGCTTCGCTGGCGCTTTCTTGTTTCCAAGAAAGTCATTCTTGGCAGAAGTCGGTGCTCCTACATTGGACTTCTTCAGTGACTTGAAGCGTCGATGGGGTATATCGATCGCCGCTATGATTTATCGCGCCTATGATCTTGGTGTAATAGACGAAGAAGAACGCTCTGCATTGTATCACAATATGGCGCGCCGCCGGTGGCGCGGCATTCTGCGTGAGCCATTTGACAGTCCCTCAGAAATGCCTCTCGAGAAGCCACGGATGTTAAAGAGGGGTATGGAAGTAATAGTAGAGTCTGGAGTTTTTGGTCGATCAGCAATTCGATCTGCTCTTTCCTTTCCTCAGAATGAAATCGAGACGATAAGTGGTGTCGAGGACGGGTATTTGAGCGAAGCTGAAGTGTTGCCCCTTGTGCAGCGAAAGCGAAACGCGGGATTCAAGACGGTTGACCTCGAAAGCGGAAATATTTTGGAGTTCCCTGGCCCAAGAAGGAAGCGGCTCGACTAAACGCGCGGCGGTCACTCGCCGCGCGGCGCCTCCCCCACCAACACCGGCTTCTCCCGCCACACGTCGGCGAACACCGCCTTCAAGTTCGCCACCTTCGGCGCGTCGTTGAACACGATGTAAGGTTGGTTGGGGTGCAGCGTCGCGTAGTCCTGATGATAGCCTTCGGCCGGGTAGAACGCCTGCTTCATCGTTGAGGTCTTGGTGACGATCGGCTTGGCAAACACCTTGGCCTTGTCGAGTTGCGCGATGTAGTCGCGGGCCGTCTGCGCCTGCTGTTCGCTCTGCGGGAAAATCTCCGAGCGATATTGCGGGCCGCGGTCCGGCCCCTGGCGGTCGAGTTGCGTGGGATCGTGCGCGACCGAGAAGTAGATCTGCAAAATCTTGCCGTAGGAAATCTGCTTCGGGTCGAAGGTCACCTTCACGCTCTCGGCGTGGCCGGTGCGGCCGGAGCCGACCGTCTGGTAGTAAGCGTCCTTCTCTGCGCCGCCGGCATAGCCGGACACGGCGCTGGTGACGCCTTTGACGTGCTGATAGATCGCCTGCACGCCCCAGAAACAGCCGCCCGCGAGCACCGCGGTTTCCAGCCCGTCGCCCGCTGTCGCGCCGTTTGGCGCGGCGGCCGCCGGCGGCGGGATGACGACGGCGGTTTCGGCATGCGCCGCTTGCGGCGTGAACAGATGCGCCGCAACAGGCGCCAAGACCAAGGCGACGACGAGCAGGAGAGGGGAGCGGTGCAGCATGACGAGCCTCCGGGGAGTGTTCCCTCAACATACGGGCGAAGCAGGCCGCCGGTTACACACGATGTGACACATGTCCGTGAGGCGCCGCGGGCGCGTAAGGCCCATCGCTGCCTCATCCTGAGGAGCGGCCATCAGGCCGCGTCTCGAAGGATGGCAGCCACGAGGCCCTCATGGTTCGAGACGCGCTCCTGCGGAGCGCTCCTCACCATGAGGGGAGACGCGCGGTGCGCCGGCGCTGCGCCGGCGCGTCCTGCCGGAATTTTTTCTTTCATCCCTCTTGACTGTGTTCCTAAGTTATATAATCCTATGACTAAGCACCCCGCGTGAGGGGCGTTCTGCAGGACACTGCGAAACGTGGGGTGGCGGCGGCGCCCGCGGGCGGGGCTTGTAACCCCGCGCTCGGGAGGCCCGGCCAGCCGTCCGCCGGCACTATGACCGGCTGCCTTCAATGGCTGGACGTGGCGGCATGAAGGGAGGCGGAAGCCTCCCGGATCGGGAGCCCCACAAGCTCCGTGCCTGCCCGGAAGAACCGGCGCCGGGGACCAAAAATCGCCGCGGTGGAGCGCCGGAAGGCGACGCGCCCCCGTTGCGGGCGCGCCCGCCGAAGCCGAAAGGCCAAGGCGGGGCATCAGTGGTGGCGCCTTTCGGCGCTTCACCCCCTCGCGTTTTTCTTTTCGAAACGCGAGGCGCGAAACGGGCAAACGCCGGCGCGCATGAGCGCGGCCGGAAGCGCGATCATTTTTCCGGAGCATGTCATGACGATGCCAAGTCTCCCAAGTCTCCCAAGTCGCAAAGCGCGGCCGAGTTGGATGGAGCGCGAGGCGTTGCGCGAGCAGTGCAACAATGCGCGCGCCGAGGCAGAGCTTCCGCCGGAGCTGCCGGCGGACATGGAAGTCCGCCGCGCTGTGACGGCGCGCTCCATCGAGATGCGCGTCGGCAATGCGCGGCGCGCTTGGCGGGCCTGTCCCGACACGGCCTGCCGGCGGGCCCGCGCCTGCCTGGCGCTCGGCGTTCGGTGCTGCAATCCGCCGCCGGTCGATCCAAGCCGCGAGCAGTTGGACCGCGCGATCGCACTGGCGAAAAAGTCGGAAGCGCTGGAGGCAGCCGTGCTGGCGCGGCGCGCGGCCGAGAAGGCGGCGGCGGACAAGGCAGCGGCCAAGAAGAAGGCCAAGCAGAAGTCGAAACAGAAGTCCTGGTACGACGCGTGGCCCAGGACAATCGGCCATTAGGCAGGTAAAAGAGCGCCAGGGTGAAACCACGAGGACTTGGTATGACGACGCGCCTGCTTGTTGCTCTCTTTTCCCTGTTCTGCGCGATGCCGTTTTTGGCCGCGCCGGCCTTCGCCGCCAAATGCGGCGGCGATTTCTCGACCTTCCTCGGCCAGATGGCGCGCGACGCGCAGGCGCAAGGCGTGTCGCAAGGCGTCATCAATCAGGCCTTTGCCGGCTTGTCGATCGACGGCGAGGTCTTGGCCTTTGACAAGCGCCAGCGTTACACCTTCCGCAAGTCCTTCGAGGACTATGCGCGCACGCGCGTCATCCCCGCCCGCCTCAAGCGCGCCAAGAGCCTGATGCAGAAGCACGCGCAGTTGCTCGCCCGTGTCGAGCAACAGTTCGGCGTGCCGAAGGAATTGATCATGGCGGTGTGGACGCTGGAGACGGACAATGGCGGCGGCGACATGGGCAAGATGCCGGTGGTGCGCACGCTCGCCACATTGGCGCATGATTGCCGCCGCACCGAATTGTTCCAGGGCGAGTTGATCGCCGCCTTGCAGATCGTGCAGCGCGGCGACCTGCCGCTGTCGGATCTCAAGGGCGCCTTCGCCGGCGAGATCGGCCAGACGCAGTTCCTGCCGTCGTCCTATATCAAGTATGGCGTCGATTACGACGGCAACGGCCATGTCGACCTGCGCCATTCGGTGCCGGATGTGCTGGCTTCCACCGCCAATCTGTTGAAGGTCAATGGCTGGCGCCGTGGCGCCCCCTTCGGCGAGGGCACCGAGAACTTCCAGGTCATGCGCGAATGGAATCGCTCGGAGATCTATCGCAAGACGATGGTGTTGTTCGCGGAGAAACTGCGGGAGTGAACGAGATTATTGCGAGCGTTAGGTATTTTCCGCTCGTCCCCGCGAAAGCGGGGACCCAGCACTGGATTCCCGCTTGCGCGGGAATGAGCGGAGAATGCGGATGCGCTCGTGCCGTCAGTCGAACGTCACCACACCGCGCAAATTCTTGCCCGCCTCGAGGTCTTCATAACCTTGGTTGATGTCTGACAAGGAGTACGTCTTGGTGATGAGTTCGCGCAGCTTGAGATCGCCTGAGCGATAAAGCCGCAGCAGTTCGGGGATCTGCAAGCGCGGGCTCATGAAGCCGTAGACCGCACCCATGATCGCTTTCTGCGTGGCGAACAATTCGAGTGGCGGCACGTCGATCGATTTCACCGTGTCGGGCGTGATGGCGGTGACGACGACATTGCCGGCTTTCTGCGTGGCGCGGAACGCGGGCAAGAGCGTGGTCGCTGGATCGATGCAGACAAAGGCGTGGTTGACGCCGATGCCCTCGGTCAAATGGAGCACGTCGCGGGTCAGCACGTCGCCCCGCGAGTCGACGCAGTGCGTCGCGCCGAAGTCGCGGGCGAGGTCGAGCTTGTCGGGGTTGATGTCGGCGGCGATGATGGTGGTGGCGCCGCACAGGCGCGCACCCTGCACGACATTCATGCCGTCGCCGCCGCAGCCGACGACGAGCACGCTGTCGCCGGCTTTGACCTTGGCGCGATGGCGCGCCGCGCCGACGCCGGCCGGCACGCCGCAGGCGACGAGCGCCGCGAGATCAAGCGGAATATCCTTGTCGACGACGATGGCCGAGGCCTGGTCGACCACGGTGCGTTCGGCGAAGCCGCCGATCATGCAGAAGGCGCCGACGTCTTTGCCGTGCGCGTCCTTGCGGCGACAGGTGCCGTCGAGCTGCGGTCCTTGGGTGATGCGGGGGCCCTCGGCGCACAGATGATGCAGGCCCTTGGCGCACCAGCGGCAGACGCCGCAGCCGGGAATGAAGGTGAGCACGACATGGTCGCCGGGTGCGATGCCCTGCACGGCGGGGCCGACGCTCTCGACGACACCGGCGGCCTCATGGCCGAGCACCATTGGACTCATGGCGACGCGCCGCTCGCCGCGCATCACGTGCAGGTCGGTGCGGCAGAGGCCGACAGCGGCGACGCGGACCGTCAGTTCGGTGGGCTTGGGCGCGTCGAGCGCGATGGTCTCGATCGACAGCGGCGCGCCAACGGTGCGGAAGAGAGCGGCGAGGGTGTTCATGCGCGGCGGAGCATGCCGCGCATGATGCGCGTTTGTCTACGGTGCGACGAGCTCGACGCGGCGGTTGAGCGCGCGGCCGTCCTCGGTGGCGTTGGAGCCGACCGGCGCCAGGAAGCCGATGCCGGCAGTGCGCAGCCGGGCCCTGGCGATCTGATAGGTGCGCACCAGTTCGGCCGCGACCGCTTCGGCGCGCTGACGCGACAAGGTCATGTTGTGGTCGAAGCTGCCCTGGCTATCGGTGTGGCCGACGATGAAGACGGCGAGCGTGGCTTGCGCGCGCAACAGCTTGGCGATCTCGTCGAGTGTCGGTTTGCTCTCGGGCTTGAGCACCGCTTTGTCGGTGTCGAAATAGATGCCGTAGAGCGCGATGTGGCCTTTCTCGCCGAGGCCTTTGGCCATGGCGGCGGCGTCGACCATCTTGTTGGCCATGGCGCCGATCTGCGTCACCACGAGTTGGGCATAGATCTCGTTGTTGTTGGTGCTCACCAGTACGGCGGCGTAGGTCTCAGTGCCGCCGTCTGCTTTGCGGCCGGCGTAATAGCGATAGTTGAAGCCGTCGATCCACATCGCCGGGATCGGCAGGACGTCAACCGCTTCGGTGAAGGGAATGCCGCCGCAGGCGTCGGTGTCACAGGCGAGCAAGGTTTCGAAACCAGCTTTGGCGAGTTGCGTTTCGAAGTTGCGCGACACTTCCAGGATCGAGGGGCCGGGGTTGGTGCGATAGGCGATGCGTGTCACGCGGCCTTCGAGGCGGCGTTCGTCGGTGGCCTTGCCGTCCTTGAACGGCGCGGCCTGCAGCCGCGAGGCGTCGAAGTCTTTGAGCTGATAGCCGGTGATATTGCTGCCGCCGAAGCGGCCGATGCCGGGAAAGTCACGCGATCCGCTGACGTCGCGTTGTTGCGCGATGGCGGACGGCGTTGACTGGAAGGCGAGCAGGCAGGCGAAGGAGAGGACGAGCAGGCACCGCATGGGTGTGGCCCTTTTTGTCGGCAGGACCGGTCCCCGGGTCCGCCAAAGCCCCATCTCGCGCGGCAGTATGAAGGGCCGATGCCGTTCTGCCAATCTCTCTTCGTCATTCCGGGGCGCGCGTGAGACGCGCGAACCCGGAGTCCAGGGGCAAGCGTGCTACTTCTTCTTGGCGCCGGTGCGGCTGATGCTCTTGATCGCCAGCGGCGGGCGGCCGGATTTCTCGGCGATCTCGCGGTCCTGCTCGATGATGAAGCCGCGCGCCGGCTCGTCCTTCTCCAGGCCCTCGAGTAGTTCGGCCGGCACGCGCCGGTTCGAGCGCTGCGAGCCGTCCTCGTAGAGGACGTCGAAGAAAACGAATTCGTTTTTTGGGTTGGTCCCCGGCTTTTTGGCCATACGCGTCACCTCTTCAAAATGGAAAACCCCCGCGCCGGTGCGGGGGTTATGCGGCGTATATAAGGACCGTGGGCTGGCTTGCCAACCGCTCAGCGCACGCGGACGGGTGCCGGTACCGCCTGCGCCTTGCCGCCCGAGCCGTTGTCTTTCCGTGGTTTATGCCCCAGCGCCATAATAGCCGATCCCATTGCAGCGCTGCCGAAGGTTATGAGGAACCCAAATAGCAGCAGGCCGAGCGCGGCGCCGGGCGAGCGGTCGGCGAAGATGAGATGGCGCAGATTGCCGGGATTGACCGCCAGCAGGCCACCCAACATCAGCACGGCGGCGATCACGCCGATGGCCAAGTTTACCGCCAGGAGCCGCAAGAGCGGCTGACGGAGCAGGGGCATTCGGTCCGAGAGAGTGATTCGTGCCATGGGTTCAACCTCGCATCTTATTATCTAGGCTGCAGCCGGAATCCGGGCAACTGCCGGTCGCGCGGGGCTGAACCGCGTGCGCTGCACCAAAAATCGGCGGAACTAGGTCTCCTGAGCCATGCATTTGGGCATTCCGATGGCCGACGTGAGCTGACTGATCGTCTCAAAAAGAAACGCTATTTTAACGATACTACGCATCCAGGCCAAATTAACCCCCAATATCCTTCGATATAGACTGGATTATCCCGTAACGCGTCTTGTGGCGGGCTGTATGAGATATGCGCATGGCGCATATGCTGCGACGCACCTACTGCCATTACGAAATCCGCGTATATTGCAGTGCAATAGATGCTGGGAACTCGTGGGAAGCACCCTGCGGTACCAAAAGGATGAAACCGATGGCCTACACTTCTGTCGTCCCCAACCTCGCTTACACCGACGGCAAGGCCGCTCCGGTGCGGCGCGGCATTCTCGCCCGCGTTCTCGATGCTCTGATGGCCGCTCGTATGCGTCAGGCCGAGCGTGAGATCGCGACCTACCTGTCCGACACCGGCGGCAAGTTCACCGACGAAGCCGAGCGCGAGATCGAGCGCCGTTTCCTCGCGAATTCGCCCCGCTGGTAATCAGGATGTGGGCTAAAAGCCCGCTCTTAGGAGTAACTTAGATGACTACGCTGCCGATCCGCGCGCCCCAGGCGCCAGTTCTGCCGGGCTTTGCGCGCGTCGTTTCGACCGTCCTGATCATCCTCGATGTCTTCACCGAGGCTCAGGACCGGGCCCGCGCCGCGCATAAGCAGTATCCGTTCGCCGACTGGTGAGCTGCGGCTCTAAAGGAAATGGCCGGGTAAGGGCCCGGCCACTTCGGCTCTCCTTGGCGCTTAACGCGTCTTATTTGCCTGCCTGCGGCTCACGAAGCCGGCGGGTGTAGTAATCGCCCCACGCCAGTGTTCCGGCGAAGATCGCGAAGGCGAGGACAATCCCGGCAACAATAATAGCGACATCAGTCGGCATAGAACGACCCCCCTTTATTTCAGGATCATTTTTAGGGGCGCGCCGACCGGCAAAATTTGACGTGGGTCAACTCTACGGTATCCCGATCCGGGGTGCGAACCGGTTTTGCACGCGCAAAACGCGCAAAAGTTCCAGTTATCCAGTGTTTCAATTTGTGATGGAACGTGCCGCACAGGCTGCGGTTGCGTCACAAAGTTGCCTGGGTTGGTAGCCACAAACCGCCATCCCCAACAATTTGGAGACGACATGATCCGCAGCCTCTGCATTGCCACGTCTTTGATCGCGCTGGCCGTCGCCGTAACTCCCGCCACTGCCAAGGAGCGCCGCACGAGCGTGGACGCCAATGGCAATCCCAATGGCGGGCTCGACGTCCTCATCGCCAAGCATGCCGCCGCCAATAATGTGCCGGAGGAGCTTGTGCGCCGCGTGATCAAGCGTGAGAGCGGTGGCAATCCGCGTGTCGTCAGCAAAGGCAATTTCGGCCTCATGCAGATCAAGCTCGCCACCGCACGCGGGCTTGGCTATCGCGGCGACGCCGCCGGCCTGCTCGATGCCGACACCAACATGACCTATGCGGTGAAGTACCTCGCCGGCGCCTATCGGGTGGCGGGCGGAAATCACGGCCGCGCCGTGCATTATTATGCGGCGGGCTACTATTACGCCGCCAAGCAGAAGGGCTTGGCAGCTCAGGCCTCGGCTCAGCCGGCCGACGCCTTCAAGGGCGCCATCGACGGCAACGGCACGGCGGTCGCCTTTATGGATAACGCCAGCACGGCGCGGGCCGAAGCGCCCAAACCGGCCGAGTCGTCGTCGAAGTTGCGCGCGGCGCGGTCCATCGGCGAGAGCGTTTCATCGTCGTCGAGCCTCTACAGCGGCCGCATCGACTATCACTGATGATCGGTGGACGTCCCGCTCAGTACGGGGCGTCCGGCCGATACGGGGGTTGTGGCATCGCCACAATTGCCGGCGCGGGAACGACGGTGTTCTGCGCTGTGCCATAGACCGGTGCGTGATTGCTCGGCCGGCCGAACAAGGCCTCGAAAAATCCAATCTGAGCAGCGGGCGTCTGGGGCTGTTTGGTCTTTGCGCGAGCAGCCCGAACCGGCCGCTTGCGGCGGCTGTCGTGCATCGGCTTCGTGCGCTCCGGCGTGCGGATCACCGGCGGCCGCTCTTCCGGCAGAACCACCGGCAATTCGGTCGATGACGTCTCCCCGATCTCGATCGGAATCGTGGGGGCGGTTTCCTCGATCGAGCCGGTGATGCTGTCGGCATCGGGTTCGGCATCCATCCGTTCAATCGGCAATCCCGCAATCTTCGCGGCGTCGGTCGGCGCGGCTGGCGTCTCGCTGATGGATGGCGCAGCCGCTTCGGGTAATGGTGTGGGAAGAGGGGCTTCGGTGCGTGTCGGTGTGTCCGGCAGATCGCGCAGGCGGATCAGCTCTTCGGCCCGCCGCAGCGCGGCCTGCATCATGACCTGCCGCTGCTCCGCATATTCCCTGATGTCGATCGTCGGTCCACGGCCTGTCATGGACGACGGCAACGGTCCCGCGCCCGGCGGCGTCAGCGCCAGGGCGAGGATGAAAATGGCGAGGAGTACGCCGCCTACAGGGAGGATCCGAAGAATCGGCAGCATCAGGTGTGAATAACTGAGTCGTCTCTATTTCAACAGACGAAGTTCCCATTGTTTTGCCGATTCGATCCCGTATCGCAGCGCTGCTTTGCAGATCGCGGATGCCGGCCGAGCCGGTGACATCGCAAGCCGCGGTTGCTAGGACATTGAACGGCGCTGCGCGGGGAAGGGGCCTCATGAACAAAAAGCCGAACTGCCCGATCGTTGCTATTGAAGAGCACTATTGGGACCCCGAGCTCACCAAGCATTACAGCGGGATCGAGGCCGCGCGTGGTCAGGGGGCGGACGAAAGGCTCTATGACCTCGGCAGCCTGCGCCTGAAGGAGATGGACGAGGCAGGCATCGACGTGCAGGTGCTGTCGCATGGCGCGCCATCAAGCCAGAAGCTGCCGATCGAGATCGCTGCCGAGCTCACCGCGCAGGTGAACGATCGTCTCGCCAAGGTCTGCGCCGCCAATCCCTCGCGCTTCGCGGCCTTTGCCGCGCTACCGACGGCCGATCCGCAGGCGGCCGCTGACGAGCTCGAGCGCACCGTGACCGTGCACGGCTTCAAGGGTGCGATGATCCATGGGATGGCCAACGGTGAATTTCTCGACCACAAGAAGTTCTGGCCGATCTTTGCGCGCGCCGAGAAGCTCGACGTGCCGATCTATTTCCATCCCTCGCTGCCTGACCCGCGGGTGACCGAGGCCTACTATCAGGACTATGCCAAGGACTTTCCGCTGGTGGTGCGCCCTGCTTGGGGCTTTACGGTGGAGACGGCGACGCAAGCGATCCGCATGGTGCTGTCGGGCGTGTTCGACGCGCATCCGAACCTGAAGATCATCCTCGGCCATCTCGGTGAGACACTGCCCTTCCTGCTCTGGCGCATTGACGCCGCGCTCAAGAGGCCGGGCCAGAAGCCGATGAGCTTCCGCGACATCTTCTGCAATAACTTCTATGTCACAACCAGCGGCTTCTTCTCCAACCCGGCGCTGTTGTGCTGCGTGATGGAAATGGGTGTCGACCACATCCTGTTTGCGGTCGATTGGCCCTTCGTTATGAACCCGGAGGCGGTCGACTGGATGCAGGGCATTCCGCTGTCCGACCAGGATAAGGCGAAGATATTAAGCGGCAATGCCCAGCGTCTCCTGAAGTTGTAAGGCGGCGCGCCGCGGGTTTGCCCTCCGCCCGCGCCTCTTGATACAACGCATCGGCCGGGCCCGTAGCTCAATGGTTAGAGCCGACCGCTCATAACGGTCTGGTTGCAGGTTCGAGTCCTGCCGGGCCCACCAATCTTCCCGCTATTGAAAAGTATGGCCGGGAACGTCCCGGCCATCTCCGCTTTCAGAAGATGCCTTGCGGCGGCAACCCGAGTTGCTGCGTTCCGTACAGCGCCGAGAGCGTGTCCCAATCGATGCTGGAGTGGAGTGCTGCCGCATTGGCATCGCGCCAGAAGCGCTGCACGCGGTTCTTCTCATCCGCCGCGGCCGCGCCGGACTTGGCGAAGATCTCGTTGACGACCTCCGACGATGTCCGCGCGGCAAAGCCGTGATTACGGCGAATGCGCACACGCTGTTCGATATTCAGCGCGCCGCCGGCGCGCACCACCTCCTGACCCTCCTGCAGGCTGGTCAGCATCACGGTGCGCGCGGCATCGATGCGGGCGGCGGACTGGCCGATCAGGCTTTGGATCAGCGGCGATTCCGCAACCTGCTCGAAGACGCCGGGTCGCGCCATGCGCTTTGCGCCGCGCGCCGTTTCGGTGAAGGCGTCGAGCGCGCCTTGCGCCATACCAACGATGGGCGAGACCAATGCGGTCGGCCCGAAAGTCGGATAGCCGAAGCGCGCCTGACGATTGCCCGGCACGTCGAGCCCCGGCACCTTGCCGGAAAAGATCGCGCCCAGCGGCAACACACGATGCTTCGGTACGAAGATCGGCTCGGTGACCGCCACGGTCTTGGAGCCGGTGCCCTGCAGGCCGCTCACATTCCAACTGTCATGATCGATGGTGACGCTGCTGGTGGGCACCAGGCACCAAGCAAGCGTCGGCGGACCGTCCTTGCCGGGGATCATCGCGGCGAGGATCAGCCAAGCTGAACTGTCGACGCCGGATGCCCAGGGCCATTTGCCGGAGATCTTGATGCCGCCGTCGACGACTTCCACCTTCTGTGTCGGCGTGTAAGAGACGGCGAGCAGATTGTCCGGATCGTCCCAGACTTCCTCCTGCGCTTCGAGCGGGAAGAACGCGGTCATCCATCCGAAGCAAACGGCGAGCGTGCCGCACCAGCCGGTGCTACCGCAGGCGCGGCCCAGTTCAAATCCGATCTGCGCCAGTTCGGCCGGCCCGTATTCATAACCGCCAAAGCGTTCGGGCTGCATCGCGCGGAAGATGCCCGTGTCGCGCAGCGCATCCATCGTTTCGTTGGGAACGCGTTTGGCTTTCTCGGCGGCGCCGGCGCGGCTATCGATGTCGGGCCGCAACTTTCGCACCCGGTCGAGGAGCACGGCGAATTCGGGTCTTTCCGCCGTTGTGTGCGTGCCGACGGAGCGCGTGGCTTCCATTTGCATTTTCTTTTCCTCCCTGAGGTGTAACGATCGTTACGGTTTGTAGTCTGCACCTTCACGAGAGGTTTGACAAATCGGCAGTTGCAATGGCGCGCGGTGACGCGTCGCAAACGGGCGGTTCCGCGGCTGTTCGTCGACGAATGAATGATGATGAACGGGTACGCCGGCGCGCGCCGTGGCAGGACTATTTCTGCGTTGCGCGTGCGCTGCCGCAAAAGCGCCTAAGCGCAAGTCGCGACACGCCTTTCGCGCTTACGTGCGGGCGCAACCCTTCAGAAAAGTCGATACCGAAAGGCGCACGGTTTGCTCGATGCGCTTGAGGCGATCCTTCTCGGTCGAAGCCGAGGTAAGCCAGCTCAGTTGTTCCTCGCCGATGAGCATATCGTGGAACAGCACAGCGAGCCGGTAAGGGTCGGCGTCGTCGCGGATATTGCCTTCGCGCTGATGGATGGCGATCCAGTCGGCGATGATCTGGTGCACGGTGCGCGGGCCGGTATCGTAGAAAAGCCGTCCGGCCGCGGGGAAAGTCCGACCGATCGAGGTCATCAGCCGATGGAAGCGCAGGATCTGCGGCGACAGCACTTTCGACACGAAGGAGTGCGCGATGCGGGTCAACTGTTCGTCGATGGTGCCGACCAATCGCGTATCGACGCGGATGGTGACGTCCGAGCACATCTGCTCCACGACCGCCTCGAACAGCTTCTCCTTGCTGCCGAAATTGGAATAAATCGTGCCCTTCGATCCGCCGACGACGTCGATGATGTCGTTGATCGAGACGTTGTTGTAGCCCTTGTCGAGGAACAGCTTGGAGGCCGAGCGGACGATCTTGTCGCGCTTGGCGTCGACGCGCTTGCGCCCGCTCTTCGGCGCGTTGTCGTCCCCAGCGGGCGGGGCCTGAGTGCCTGATTTCTTTCGCGATTCCATCGCTGCCACCTATCGCAAGTATTTGGCTGCGAGGCCAGCAGAAAGCTTTTGACTTGGGCGCCGCCGGTAAGTACCGTAACGTACGGTACGGTGAAGAATAATATTATAATGGAATTCAGCGCCGTAGCCGGAGGAAGCGCGGGTGCCGCACGTCGCAGGTGCCGCCAAGGGAGCGAATGAATGATCCGTGTGAAGAAGATTTCTCATGCCGTCTATGAGACGCCCGATCTCGTCCGGCAGACCGAGTACTACACCGACGTTCTCGGCCTGAGCCGGATCGACAAGGGAGACGGCGCCGTCTATCTCGGCGGCAAGATCGATCCGCATTCGGTCGTGCTGAAGAAGGGCGCAGAGGCGCGCTGCACGACGATCGGCTTCCAGCTCGATATTGGCGCCGACCTCGATGCTTTCGGCAGGCAGGTCGCCGCCCAGGGCGTCAAGATCGATGTCGCGAGCGATCCCGAGCCGGGCATCGCCAAGGCGGTGAGCTTCGACGACGTCAAGGGCACGCGCATCACCGTTTTCGCGCCCGACAAGCCCGGCGATCACGCCTTCACCGGCAAGGGCATCCAGCCGCACAAGCTCGGCCACATCGCCTTTCACGTCGCCGATGTGAAGGCCTGCACCGACTGGTATTGCAACGTGCTGGGCATGCGGGTCAGCGACTGGATGTCGGACTTCTTCTCCTTCCTGCGCTGCGATCGCGATCATCACACGATCAACCTCGTCGGCACCGGACAGAACGCGCACTTCCATACGGCGTTCGAGTTGCGCGACTGGGGCCACATGCAGACCGCCGCCGATCTGCTCAGCCGGCAGGGCTACAAGATCATCTGGGGTCCGGGGCGGCACGGCATCGGCCACAACCTCTTCACCTATCATCGCGGGCCGAACGGCTTGATCACCGAATTGTTCTGCGAGCTCGATCAGGTCGCCGATGATCGGATCGGCCTGTTCGAGCCGCGCCCGTGGCATCGCGACAATCCGCAGATGACCAAGGTCTGGCCGAAGGGACCGGAGAGCGCCAATCTCTGGGGTCCGCCACCGCCCGACGAAATGATGAAGCTCTGACATCTCCTGCAACGCGCCCAACAACGGAGGAAGTCATGATCAAAGTATCGCGACGCATTCCCGTGAACGAGCCCGGCCAGCCGGCGCTGACGCGCGGCGATGTGTGGCAGGGGCTGGTGATGAAGGCGGACAACGCGCTGCCTTTCGTGCCGGCGATGACACATTGCCAGGTTCTCAACCGCGAAACCGACAAGGTCTTCGTGCGCGAGATCGAGTTCCGTGGTGAACGCTGCCGCGAGCGCATCACGCTGATGCCGCAGGAGAAGGTGACGTTCGAGCGGCTGGACGGCTCGGTGTTGGGGACAATCCTCAACGAGATCGAGGAGGATGCCGACGGGCTCGGCCTGCGCTTCAGCTTCGCCTTGAGCCTCGCCGGTGAGGAAGACGGCGGTCCGGTCGAAGTCGCTTACGGCGCGGTCGTGGAGAAGGATTACCTGAAAGCCGTCGATGCGACCTTGGCCGCGATCCGGAAGATGAAGAGCAGCCGCGATGCACTGATCAAGCGCTATTTTGATGTCGTCGATGCGATGGATCTCGAGGCCTTCAAGGCCATGCACAGTCCGACCGCGCGGGTGGTCTTCGCCAACTTCCCGGCCGCCGAAGGCCCCGAGCAGATCGCGGGCGCCATCGGTCAGTTCTGGTCGACCATCGACGGGTTGAAGCACAACTTCGTCAACCGCTGGGACAATCCGGGCGAGTCGATCCTCGAGGTGGCGGTCGACTACACCCGCAAGGACGGCAAGTCGGTGCGGCTGCCCTGCGTGTCGATCCTCAAGCCCGAGGGCGACAAGGTGGGCGAACTGCGTGTCTTCATCGATGTCGCGCCGATCTATGGCGAGGCCCCGGCCGCGCGCCAGTAAGCCGCCGTCCGACTGTTTAAATGCCCCGCCGACACAACCTGCCTCAGGCCATCGCCTGGGGCGGGGCGCTTTGCATGCGCGCGCGATTGTCAGCGTCATGAGCGGCAGACATAATATAGCGAGGTCCATCTACAGAGAGTGAGACGTGTAATGAAAGCTTGCCTTCGCCGCATGGCTGCTCCTGTCACCCGCGCCGTGCTGGCGACGCTTCTGGCGTCAGTTTGCGTCACCGGGTCGCAAGCGGCCGAATTCCCGAGCCAGCCGATCGAGATCACGGTGACCTTCGCGCCGGGCGGCACGCCGGACATTCTGGCCCGCGCGCTCTCCGAAGGCTTGGCGTCCGACCTCAAGCAACCGGTCGTCGTCGTCAACAAGCTCGGCGCCGGCGGCGCCATCGGCGCGGCCACCGTCACCCGCGCCAAGCCGGACGGCTATTCGCTGCTATTCGCGCCGGCGCTGGTGCAATCGGTGGCGCCGATCGTCCAGAGCGGCGCGAACTATCAGCCCGACCTGCTGGTGCCGATCTGCCAGACCTTCGAGACGCAGATGGCGTTGGTCGTGAAACCGGACTCGCCCTACAAGACCGTAGGCGACATTATCGCGGCGGCGAAGGCCAATCCCGGCAAACTCAGCTACGGCCATGCCGGCACCGGCTCGATCCCGCATCTGGCGATGATCGAACTCGCCAACGTGACCAAGACCGAATTCAACGTCATTCCTTATAAGGGCGACGCCGAAGTGCCGGCGCCGGTGCTCGGCGGCATTATCGATTTCGGGCCGATGACGCTCAGTTCGGTGCCGAAGGGCGCGGTGAAGATCATCGGTATTTTCGCCAACAAGCGTAACCCGGAAATCCCGGATGTGCCGACGGTGAAGGAGCAGGGCTTCGACGTGGCGCCGACCAGCTTTGGTGGTTTGTACGGGCCCGCCGGATTGCCGGCCGATGTGAAAGCGAGGCTGGAAAGCGCGTGCAAATCCGCCGCCGCGACGCCGACTTATCTCACCACGGCGAAGCGGGCGATGCTCGGCGCCGAGCTTTACACGGACGGCGCAACCTTTGGCGCGCGGCTGAAGAAGGACATCGAGGAGAAGAAGGCGCTGCTCAAGACCCTCGGCTATCCCAAGTAAGTACCGTCATTCCGGGGCGCTCGCGGAACGCGAGCGAGCCCGGAATGACACAACGAAGCGCTGAGGCGCTGCAAGCACCGCTCATTCCCGCGACAGCGGGAATCCAGCAGGACCTGACAACGTCCAATGTCGCGCCGGCTCCGCATCGCAAGTCGGCTGTAGCCGACTTGCGCACCGAAATGGCAGATATCGGGTAAACCCGATGTCTGCGCGCGGGGGAGGAGCGGGCTGCTGAGTGAGGAGGGAAATCAGGTGAAGTCATCGCCTCAAAGGCTGACCGGGAATGGAGCAATTCATTTCGATGACTTGAGCAACGAGCTTCTCAACCGGTCATGGCCGGGCATAGCCCGTCGAAGACGGGCGTAAACGCTCTTATGTCCCGGCCATCCACGCCTTTCTTGCTGTTGTTGCTTGAAGACGTGGATGCCCGGCACAAGGCCGGGCATGACGAACGCTGGCTACTGATTTCATCCGCCGCATTTTGAGTCAGACTCTCACCGATACTTGCCGACTTCCTTGGGCTGCTCGGGCTTCGACAGACCCCAGAAATTGCGGCTGCGGATCGACGCCGGGTCCCACACCTTCGGCCGTTGCGGATGATCCTTGTGCCACGGGCGCGGATCGAAATAGCCGCTCGCCTCGTTGCTCATGATGTCGAGCTCGGTGAACATCTCGATGGTGAAGCCATCCGGATTGAGATGGTAGGTATAGATGTTGTGCCCCGGCCCGTGCCGTCCGGGCCCCCAGATCAGATCGAGATTGTGGTCGGGCAGCAGGTCGCACGCTTCCTTGACGTGGTTCCAGTCATTGAGCTCGAAGGCGATATGATGCAGCCCGCGCTTGGGGCCGCTGAGGAAATTCACCGTGTGGTGGTCGGGATTGCAGCGCATGAAGACGAAGAAATCGCCGATCCAATCCGAGACGCGGAAGCCGAGCGCTTCGGTATAGAACTTCACGGTGGCTTGAATGTCGGGCGTGAAGAATGCCGTGTGGCCGAGTTTGCGCGGCGCAACGCCATGGTTCAGTGGGCGCTTATCCTTGACGATCCGCGTCGCCAGGAGATCGACCTCCATGCCCGAAGGGTCGACAACGGTCAGCGTGGCGGGTGTGCTGGGGCCGGTGTCGGTCTGCCGGCCCACCGCGATGCCCTTGGCCTTCAATTCGGCGGCGAAGGCATCGAGATCGGCCTCCGGCGCAAGCTGCAGCGCGAGACGTGTCACGGCCGCCGCGGAGCCTTCCTTGAGCACGACCGAATAGAAGTCGGACGGGCAGGCGAGATAGGCCGTCTTGCCGTCGCGCTGCACCTCGGTCAGCCCGAGATACTGAGTGTAATAGGCAATGGCGCGTTCGAGATCCGGAGTCTCGAAGGTCGCGTAGCCGATCTGCGTCACGCCGCTCATGGAATGTCCTTGTCGGTGTCTTGGGAAAGGCCTCAGGCGCCGTCGAACAGCGTGTTGGCGTCCTGCAGGAAGGCCGCCGTGCGTTCGCGCGGCAGGTTATGGCCGCAGCGGCCGAGCAGATGCACGTCGGCCTGCGGCAGCTTCTTGGCCAGCACCATCGAGGTCAGGTCGGGTGGGCAGGGCTGGTCGTCACGGCCGTGCACCATCACCACCTGCGCTTTGATGCGCGCGATCTCGTCGTCGCCGAGCACGGCCGCGTCGATGAAGCGCTGTCGTGGTTCGGCAAACAGCTCGGCGAAATATTCCGGGTAACCGGGCTGCGTGAGTCCCTTCCAGCGATCGTCGATCATGTCGTCGGTCAACGCGGCCGCCGAATAGACCATGCGGCCCATCGTCTTGCGCAGATCCTCGCGGTCTTTCGGCACCGACCAGAAGCGGTTGAGCGCCTCGGTGATGGGATAGGGTGTGCCGACGCCGCACGACGTCATGACCTTGGTGACGCGTTCGCTGCGCGCGGCGATCTTCAGCGCGATGGCGCCGCCCATCGAATGGCCGATGACGCCGACCGGGCCGGCCGGCATCGTGTCGAGCAGCGCCAGCGCCTGCCGCACCCATAAATCGACGTTAAAGAACGGTTCGGTCTTGTTGCGATCCGATCCGCCGAAGCCGATCAGGTCCATGGCGAAAACATGATAGCGCTTGGCTAACGGCTCCAGCACGGGGCCGAAATTGCCGACGATCGAGGTGCCGGGCCCGACGCCGTGCAGCATCAGGATGGGAAAGCCCGCGCCACCTTCCCAGTAATGAACCTTGTGACCGTCGAAGGTCGTGTGCTTGCTGTCCATGGTCGTGCCGTCAGTCGAACTGCTTGGCGCCGGGGATGACCTTCAAAGCCGCCTTGGCGACTTGAAGATCCTGCTCGCCGGTGCCGGAGCCGATGCCGATGGCGCCGATGACACGGCCGTCGATGATGATCGGCAGGCCGCCCGGCAGGTTGATGCGCTCGCCCTGGGTGGCGATGGCAAGCTTGATGTCGACACCGGCGAGGATGTGGCCGGTCGGATCGCCATAGGAGGCCGCGGTCTTGGCCTTCATCAGCGAGGTCTGCATGGACATGGCAAAAGCGCCGTCCATGCGCGCGAAAGCGAGCAGATGGCCGCCGGCATCGACGATGGAAATGCACTGCGGCACCTTCATCTCGGTTGCCTTGACGATCGCGGCGGCGAGCATCTTCTGCGCGCCTTCGTAGCTGAGGATCTTGGTGTCGATGGTGAAGGACATGATCAGTTACCCTTGTTGGCCAATTGCTTGCCGACGACATCGACGTGATAGCCGGCGACTTTCTGATAGTTCGCGAAGATCTCGCGCAGTTGTTCCGGTGGGATGACATCCTCGATCTTGTTGAACGGCTTGCCGCCGGACATCTTTTCCACCGTGTCGACGATCAGGTTCGGCGGCGCCGAACGATTCTGCAGCACGACCTTGGTCGTCGCCGGCCGGCGCTCGGCCTCATAGGCGGGCAAGGCGGCGGCGAAATCATGCGGCGCGGCGGCGAGCGCGCGGGCGAGGCAATCGGCATCCAGGATCGATTGCGCCGCGCCGTTGCCGCCGCGCGGGAACATCGGATGGGCGGCGTCGCCAAGCAACGTCATGCGGCCGAAGGTCCAGTGTTCCAGCGGATCGCGGTCGACCATCGGGTAGGTGAGAATGTTCTCGGTGTTGCGGATGAGCGCCGCGACGTCGAGCCAGTCGAAGGTCCAGTTCTCGTAGACCGGGTAGAAGTCTTCAAGGCGTGCTTTGCCGTTCCAGTCGATCGGCACGGCCGCCTTGCTGTCCACCTCGGCGACCCAGTTGACGAGCTGATTGCCCTCGGCGTCGACATTGTCGCGGATCGGATAAGCGATGATCGTCGCGTGCATCGCGCCGATGCGGATGATGCTGGAGCCGGTGAGGATCGGCTTGTGCTTGGCGACGCCGCGCCAGAGATTGATGCCGTGGAAGCGGGGCGGGCCTTCGTTCGGGTAGAGCGTTTTGCGCACGATCGAATGCACGCCGTCGCAGCCGATGATGACGGCGCCGGTCGCGGTCTCGCGCGCGCTGCCGTCGGCTGACACGAAGGTGGCTGCTACCGACCCATCGTTCTGCTTCACTTCGACGCAGCGCCGGTCGAGATGGAGCGCATCCGGTCCCATGCGGTCGACGACGGCCTTGGACAGTATGTCGTGCAGGGCGGCGCGATGGATCGAGATGTGGTGCCACTTGTGGCCGGCGGCTTTGCCCCAGGGCTCGCGATAGACGAGTTGGCCGTGCTTGGTGAAGAAGGCGTAATCGTAAGGCTGCTTGGAGACGGCAACCAGTGCCTCTTCGAGGCCGAGCTCGGCGAATACCTTGTTGGCGTGGGGGCCGAGATTGATGCCGCCGCCGACCGGCTTGAACGCGGGCACTGTATCGTAAACGCGCACATACTGGCCAAGGCCGGCGGCGTGCAGCGACAGCGCCAGCGTCAATCCGCCGATGCCGCCGCCGATGATAATGATGTCGCCTTGGCTTGATTGCGGCACGTTTCTTTTTCTCCGTCCTTGCTTGCCGAGAAAAAATTTTCAAAGAGAGCCGACGCCAGGCGCCGGTGTGGTGAGCCGTTGCAAATACTGATACTGTGTTTCAAATATCATGACAACGCATTTGGCCACGGCTTCACGGAGTGATACTGCAATAGGCAGTGCTGCGGAGATTTTCGGCAATAGGAAAACCGCGCCGCCTTTCTGTTGACACTGATTTTGCCGCCGGCCTACTGTGTCAAATATTGATACGCTGTTCCAGTCAATGCGAAAGCCGGTCGAAGCGAAGACATGGAAAAGACGCTCGCCAAAGGACTGATCGTGCTCGAGGCCCTGATCCAGAAGGGCGAGCCCTGCGGCGTGAGCGATCTCGCGGTCGCGCTCGGCATGTCCAAGAGCAACGCGCACCGGCTGCTCAACACGCTGGTTGAAACGGGTTTCGTCAATGCAGTCGACGGACGGTACGAAGCTTCTCTGAAGGTCTGGGAACTCGGAACTCACGTCATCAAAAACTATGACGTGCGCGATCTGGCCCGGCCGGCGATGACCCGGCTGGTGCGCGAGACGGCCGAAGGCGTGCGGCTGACGGTGCTCGACCCGAAGAGCCTGGAGGTCGTCTATATCGACAAGATTGACAGCCCGCAGGACGTGCGGCCCTTCAGCGAGATCGGCGGCAGGGCGCCGGCGCATTGCACGTCGAGCGGCAAGATTCTCCTGGCCTACCAGGACGAGCGTTTCATCAAGCGCGTCAGCCGTAAGATGAAGGCCTATACGCAGTGGACCATCACCGATCCGGATGCCTTCATCCGCGAATTGAAGAAGGCGCGGGCGGACGGCTATGCGCTCAACAGCCGTGAATACAGCCCGCAGGTGAGCGGCGTGGCCGCGCCGATCTTCGACGGCGACCGCAACGTCATCGCCTCGCTCAGTATCGCCGCGCCGGCCGACCGCATGCGCCCGAATGTGCTCAAGAAAGTGGTGTCCATCCTGTGCGATGCCGCCGCCAGCGTCAGTGCCCGCATGCAGCCGGCGTTCCCCAACGTCGTGCATCTGTCGGGCGGCATGTCTCAGCTTCGTCGCAAAGCAAAGAAGTCATCGGGTTCGTGACGCCGTGCCGCAAGGTGCTGTTGCTCGCTTTTAGGAAGGCCAGGAGGTTCGGCGGAGATGCTTCGTAACGGTCAGGATTATGTGGTGGGCCTGAAGGCGCAGGCGAAGAAGGACGTTTGGATCGCCGGCCAGAAGGTTGCCGACGTTGCGACCGATCCGTTCTTCCGCCGGCCGATCGAGGCCATCGCCGCGCTCTATGACCTGCAATGCGCCACGCATCATGGCGTCAAGATGGCGGCGACGGATGCCGCCAGCACGGATGCTGCCAGCAATGACAGCTACGGCATGTCGTTTCTCATCCCGCGCAGCGCCGACGACCTGGCGGATCGCCGCAAGGCCATGGGGCTGTGGGCCGATGCTTCGTTCGGCATGGTCGGCCGCTCGCCGGACTACTGTAATACCGTCGTGATGGCCTTCGAGGAGACCAAGTTCTTCCACCAGTTGGGCGCGGACTTCGGCAACAACCTCACCAACTACTATCAACACATCAAAAAGAACGACTTGTTCTTGACCCACGCGATCGTCAATCCGCAGACCGATCGCTCTAAGTCCTCGGCGGATCAGGAGAATCCCTACGCGCACCTCGGCATCGTCGAGAAGAACACTGACGGTCTGATCGTCCGTGGTGCCAAGATGTTGGCCACGCACGGGCCTACCGCGGACGAGATCATCGTCTATCCGCTGCCCGGTTCGGTGGCGGCGGGCGAAGAGAAATATGCGCTCGCCTTCGGCATCCCGACCGATACGCCAGGCCTGAAGTTCATCTGCCGCGAGCCCTTCGACGATGGCACCATGTCGCGGTGGGACCACCCGCTCGGCAGCCGCTTTGAAGAGCCGGACGCAATGGTCGTGTTCGAGGACGTGCTGATCCCGTGGGAGCGCGTGTTCCTGCACGAAAACGTTCCCCTGGCGAACAAGCTGTTCACCAGCGCGAGCATCCAGAACAACACCGGCCACCAGACCGCCGTCCGTGGGCTTGCCAAGTGCAAGTTCCTGGTCGGCGTCGCCATTGCCGTGTCGCGCTCGGTGAAGACCGACGTCTTCCTGCATGTGCAGGAGCAGCTCGGGGAGATTCTCGGCTATCTCCAACTGATCGAGGGTGCGATCCATCTTGCCGAACTCAAGGCCGAGCGCACCGAGAGCGGGGCGATCCGCCCCTATTGGCCGCCCTTGCAGACCGTCCGCTATCACCTGCCGCGTATGTACGAGCGCATCGTCAAGGTGGTGCAGGTCATTGGGGCCGGCGGCCTGCTGATCAATCCGACGCATGAGGATATCGTCTCCGAGGTCGGCCCGGATATCGCCGCCTATTATCGTGGCGCCGGCGTCGATGCCGAGAGCCGCATTCATCTGGGCAAGCTCGCCTGGGATGCGACCGGCACGCAGTTCGGCCAGCGCATGCTGCAATACGAACGTTATTACGCCGGTGATCCGGTACGCGTCGGTGCCACGCTGTACCTGCGGCAGAATGTCGACGAGCTGCTGGCCCTGGTGAAGCGGGCGTTGAGTGAGGATGTGATGCGCGTGTGAGAGGGGTTGGCCGCGGGGGAGAAACGCGGCCGGCTCGACAAGACTGACCATGCCGGATGACAACCAAAAGGATGCACAATGGCGAAGGTCTCGGTACTACGTAGTCTGATGGCGCTCGTTTTCCTGGGCGTGTCGTTGCCGGCGATGGCGGCCGATAAGGTCGTCGTCGGTGTGGTCGGCTCACTGTCGGACGTGCCGTTTTTTCTGGCGATCGACAAAGGCTATTTCCAAGAAGCAGGGATCGAGCCGCAGTTCGAGCAGATCCCGTCGCTGGCCAAGCAGATCGCCCCGCTCAGCTCCGGCGATCTCGATGTTGCCTCCGGTGCTGTTTCCGCCGGTCTCTATAACGCCGTGAACCGCGGCATTCCGATGAAGATTGTTGCCGATAAGGGCCGCAACGCTCCAGGCTACGGCTATAACACCATCGTCGTGCGCACGGATCTCTATGACAGCGGCGCGATCAAGTCGCTCGCCGGCCTCAAAGGGCAGACGATCGCGACCATCGGTGTCGGCTCGTCCGACGTCTCGGTGCTCAACGAGGCCATGCGTTCGGTGGGCTTGAGCTACGACGATCTCAAGCAGACCGATCTGGCGCTGCCGAACCATATCGTTGCCCTCGAGAACAAGGCGCTGCCGCTGACGCTGACGCCGGAGCCTTTCGCCACCATGATCGTGGACAAGGGCATCGGCGTGAAGCTGGCGATGGTCGACCAGTTCTATCCGAACCAGCAGCAGACCGTACTGATCTACGGCGACAAGTTCATCACCAGCCGCCGCGATGTTGCCCAGCGGTTCATGACCGCCTATGTGCGGGGCTTGCGGACCTATATGACCGCCCTCAAGGACGGGCACATCGCCGGCCCGAACGCCGATGAGGTGATTGCCAGCCTGATCAAGCATGGCCGCGTCAAGGACGCGAGTCTGCTCAAACGCATTGTGCCGGTGGCGATGGACCCGGATGGGCATCTCAATGTCGCAGGCATCCAGAAGGACTGGGAGTTCCTCAAGGCGAAGGGCTTCATCACCGTAGCGGTGACGCCCAAGGAGCTCATTGATGAATCCTTCGTGGATGCGGCGGTCAAGGCCCTCGGCCCCTACAAGAAACCCTGAGACTGCATCCGAACCAGGCTCAGTCGAATAATAGCGAGGCCGCGGCGCAATCGTCCGCGGTCTGTCGCCTCCAAGGACCGTAAGATGGAAGAGCGCGTTACATTTGAATCGCAGGGCCTGAAGCTGTCCGGCATCCTGCACATCCCGGACGACATGAAGCCCGGCGAAAAGCGGCCGGCTTGTCTGGTGCTGCACGGTTTCGGCAGCAATAAGGGCAGCAAGGCCGTCATCAGCCCGGCCAAACTCCTGGAGAGCTGGGGCTACATCGCGCTGCGGTTCGACATGCGCGGCTGCGGCGACAGCGAAGGTCCGCGCGCGCACATCATCTGCCTGGAGCAGGTCGAGGATACCAAGGGTGCGGTGACTTATCTCCAGTCGCGGCCGGAAGTCGATCCGACCCGCATCGCCACCGCCGGCCACTCCTTCGGCGCCGCCGTGTCGGTCTATGCCGGTGGCGTGGATAAGCGGATCGCCGCGGTCATTTCGTCCGGCGGTTGGGGCGATGGCTACACCAAGTTCCAGCTTCAGCATTCCAAGCCTGGCGCATGGGAAAAGTTCACCGGTACGCTGGAGCGCGGCAAGAAGCTGCGCGCAGAAACTGGCGAGTCGATCAAGATTCCGCGCTACGACATCGTGCCGATCCCGGAAGGCATGCGTGGCAATCTGGCGCCGGGCTCGATCATGGAGTTTCCGCTGGAGACGGTGGAGAGCATGATGGCCTTCCGCGCCAACGATGTCGTCGGCAACATCACCCCGCGGCCGCTCATGCTGCTGCATGCTTCGACCGACTCGGTGACGCCGACGGAGCAGTCGATCGTGATGTTCCAGAAGGCGGGCATGCCGGCCGACCTTCATTTGATTGCCGATGTCGACCACTTCATGTTTGCCGAGGGCAATCCGATGGTGACGGACATCGTGCGCACCTGGCTGAAGAAGCGCCTCGGCCACTAGGGCCGCACGGGAAGGACAAGGCTCACTTATGGCGAGCGTCTCGGAAGGCGAGTTGAAGCGGTTCATCGCCGACGTGTTCGAGCGGCGCGGTGCCGCGCGTGCCGACGCGGAGAAGGTGGCGGATGCGCTGGTCTGGGCCAATCTGCGCGGCGTCGATACGCATGGCATCGTGCGCTTGCCGCGCTACATGGAAATGGTCGACCAAGGCATCATGAACCTTCAGCCGGCGATGAGCGTCGAGAGCCGCGCGGCCGCGGGGCTGATCGTTCATGCCGACCGAGCGCCCGGGCCGGTCGCCCTGGGGCTTGCCCTGGAGCAGGTCATCGCGCGGGCAAAAGAGCAGGGCGTGGCACTCGCTTTGGTCAGCCGCATGACCCATTCGGGTGCGCTCGGCTATTACACGCTTAAGGCGGCCGAGGCGGGCATGGCTTGCCTGGCGCTCAATGCGACGATCCCGCTGATGCCCTATCATGGCGCGGCCGGCGCCTCTGTCGGCACCAATCCACTGGCGATCGCAGTGCCCGGCGGCGAAGGTGATAATCCGCTCGTGTTCGACATGGCGACCAGCGTGGTGTCGCTCGGCAAGCTGATGCAGGCGCGCCGCAC
>JANLJK010000330.1:18486-28799 GCA_029255525.1 Pseudolabrys sp. | reverse complement strand
ACAAAGCGAGCGCGATGCCGACGCTGCCGAGGATGAAATATTTCCAGGCCGCTTCAAGCGCCTCGTGCGTGCGGTAGATGCCGACCATCAGCACGGTGGTCAGCGTCGCGACCTCGATCGCCACCCACATCAGGCCGATATTGTTTGCCACCAGTGCCAAGTTCATAGCGAACATGAGGATCTGGTACATGGCGTGATAGAAGCGCACGTAATTCGGCTTCAGCCGGCCGATCTCGATTTCGTGGCCGATATAGCTTGCGCTGAACACGCTGGTGGTGAAGGCGACGAAGGTCGTCAGCACGATGAAGACCTTGTTGAGGTCGTCCACCAGCAGGTAATCGCCGGAGCGCGGCTCCACGGCGAACAGCGATAGCGAGGTGAGGAAGGTGAGTAACGCCGCCACGGCGTTGAGCCGCGCCGGCAGTCGGTAGCCGGGCAGCAGCGCCAGCACGGCGGCCGAGACCGCGGGAATGACCAGCAATAAAGTGAGGGCGTCGATGTTCATCGCCGCTCTCCGCGGAACCGGTCGAGCGCTTGAACGTCGACGGTGTCGAACCGTTCCCGGATACGGAACAGGAAGATGCCGATGACGATGAAGGCGATGAGCACCGAGAAGGCAACGCTGAACTCGACGACCAGCGGCATGCCCTTGGCGCCGGTCGCGGCCAGCACCAGGCCGTTCTCCAGCGACATGAAGCCGATGACCTGGCTGACGGCGTTGCGCCGCGTCACCATCATCAGCAGTCCAAGCAGGACGACCGACAACGCAAAGGCCAGGTCCTCGCGCGCCAGCGGGTCGGCCTCGGCGGTGACGCGCAGCATCACCACCATGGACAATGCCACCAGGCCGATGCCGGCCAGCATCGCGAGCCCGACGCCAACCACATTGTCGATCTCGCGGTGGATGCCGAGCTTGACCACGATCCGCCGCAGCGACACCGGGATGATGACGGCCTTGAACACCAACGCGATGATCGCGGTGATGTAGAGATGCGGCGCATCCTGCACATAGGCCTGCCAGGCGACGGAGGCGGTCAGCACCAAAGCATGCACGGCGAAGGTATTGATCAGCGCCGACAGGCGGTCCTGGTAGAGCTCGATGAAGCTCACCAGCACCAGCGAACCGGCGAGCATATGCGCGATGTCGAAGGTGATCCCGTGCATCAGAAACTCCTGTCATTCCGGGGCGCGCGCATGGCGCGCGAACCCGGAATCCAGAACCATTCGCCGTGCGCGCTTCTGGATTCCGGGTTCCGGCCTTCGGCTGGCCCCGGAATGACGGTGTGTGTCAGGCGCGCGCCCATCAAAAACTCCTCGACACGAAGCGCAGCAGTGCTGCCAGCAGCGCTAGCATCAAAGCGGCGCCGAGGAATTCCGGCACGCGGAACACGCGCATCTTGGCGATCGAGGTCTCAAACACGGCGAGTAGGAAGCCGCCGGCTGCCAGCTTGGCGACATAGGCGGCGCTGCCGAGCGCCAGCAGCGCCGGATCGGACGTCGTGCTGCTGATGCCCCAGGGGGCGAACAGGCAGGCGATCAGCGACACGTATAAGAGCAGCTTGAGCGAGGCGGCGAGCTCGATCAACGCCAGATGGCGGCCGGAATATTCCAGCACCATGGCCTCGTGCACCATGGTCAGTTCGAGATGCGTTGCCGGATTGTCGACCGGGATGCGGCCGTTCTCGGCGATGGCGACGATGACGAGCGCAATCAGCCCCAGGCCCAGCGACACGCGCAAGCCTACCTCTGGCGAATTCATGAAGGCGGCCATGGTGGACAACTGCGTCGAGCCGGCGATCAGCGCGATGGCGAAGACGATCATCAGCATCGCGGGTTCGGCTAGCGAGGCGATCATCACCTCGCGGCTCGAGCCGATGCCGCCGAAGGCGGTGCCGGTATCCATGCCGGCGAGCGCCAGGAAGAAGCGCGCGCTGCCGAGCAGCGCGATGAGCGCAATGAGGTCGGCGGTCCAGGAGAACATCAGTCCGCTGCGGAAGGTCGGCACCAGCGCCGCCGCCACCCAGGTCGCCGCGAAGATCAGATAGGGGATGACGCGGAACAGCCATGAGGCGTTGTCCGCCAGCACCACGTCCTTGCGCATGAGGCGGATGATATCGCGATAGGGCTGCAGCAGCGGTGGTCCCTGCCGGCGCAACAGTCGCGCCTTCACCTTGCGCACGAAGCCGGTCAGCAGCGGCGAGAGCAGCAGCACCAGCAGCATCTGCGCGCCCTGGAAGGCGAGATCGTGAATCACGGCCATATTGCGAGCACCAGGAGCAGCAGCACCAGCGCGCCGAACACCAGCGAGAGGTAGCGGCGGATGGTGAGGAATTGCAGTACGTTCAGCCTCTCGCCGGCATAGCCGACGAAGCCGGCGATCGGTGCGTAGAGCGTCTCCCAGATCGGATCACGCATGCGGACCGTCAGGCGCGCAGGCAGGATCGAGCCGGGCTCCGGCATCTCGCCTTGCTCGCGGGCGCTGAAGATGAGCGTGCCGAACACGCGGCGGATCGGCTGGGCGAAGCTGTCGGCGGAATATTGCGTAAGCGGGCCGGCGTCCGGATAGCCGCAGCCCCAGGCCGGGCCGCGGCGGATCTTGTCGGAGGCGAGGCGATGGATGGCGAAGGCCGCGAACGCGCCGGTCACCGCCATGAAGGCGAACACCAGCAGTCCGTTATAGGAGCTGCGGCTTTCGGCGATCGGCACGATCGACAGCCACTCGATGGTGCCCTGCACCGGCATGCGCGCGCCCGTTAGCAGTTCTGTCACCGGCGCAAACGTGTCGATAACCAGTCCGGGTAGAATGCCGGCGACGAAACAGAGCGCGGCGAGTCCATACATGGCCGCCAGCGAATTGCTGTCGGTTTCGCGCGCGTTGCGCGCCGCGTCGGAGCGGGGGCGGCTGAGGAAGGCGATGCCGAAGGCGCGGACGAAGCAGGCTGCCGCAAGCGCGGCAGACAGAGCGAGCAGGGCGCCGACCGCCGGCACCATCAGCTTCAGGCCCCAGGACGGCAGTTGCGGGCTGAGCAGAATGGCCTGGAAGGTCAGCCATTCCGACACGAAGCCGTTGAGCGGCGGCAATGCCGAGATAGCGGTCGCGCCGATCAGGAAGACGAAAGCCGTCTGCGGCATGCGGTGGATCAAGCCGCCGAGCTTTTCCAGATCGCGCTCGCCGGTCGCCGCCAGCACGGCGCCGGCGCCGCAGAACAGCAGGTTCTTGAACAGCGAATGGTTGAACACGTGCAGCAGCGCGGCGGTCAGCGCCAGCGCGGCGGCGGCGTTCATCGCGGAGGCCTTGAAGGCGAGCGCGAGCCCGAGGGCGACGAAGATGATGCCGATGTTCTCGATGGTCGAATAGGCGAGCACGCGCTTGAGGTCGCGCTGCATCAGCGCGTAGAGCACGCCCATCACCGCGCTGGCGGCGCCCAAAGTCAGCACCGGCAGGCTCCACCACCAGTCGGGGGCGCCAAGCAGGTCGAAGACGATGCGGATGAAGCCGTAGACCGCGACCTTGGTCATCACGCCGCTCATCAGCGCGGAGACATGGCTCGGCGCGGCGGGGTGTGCCAGCGGCAGCCAGGCGTGCAGCGGCACGAGGCCCGCTTTCGAGCCGGCGCCTAGCAGGGCGAGGATCAGCACCAGCGCGGCGATGCCCGTGGTCGGATGCGCCGCGCGCATCGCATCGAAATCATAGGCGCCACCGGCCCCGGCCAAGAGGCCGAAGGCGAGCAGCAGCGTCAGCGTGCCGAAGCCCGCCATCAGGAGATAGACAAAGCCCGCGCGCAGGTTGTCCTTGTCGCGATGATGGGCAATCACCAGCGCCCAGGAGGTCAGCGACATGAACTCCCACGACACCAGGAAGGAGAAGGCGTCGGCCGACAAGAGCACGAGGTTCATGCCGGCGAGATAGGCTGGATAGAACGGCAGCACGCGTTGCGGTTCTTCTTCATGGCGGCCATAGCCGAGCGCGAACAGGCTCGCTGCTGCGCCGCCGAGATTGATCACCACCAGGAAGAAGGCCGACAGCACGTCGATGCGGAAATGGGCCCCTAACCAGGGCAGCCCCATCGGCAGCGTCACCGCCAAGGGCTCGCTGGCGTGGCCGAGCAGCACCAAGAGCGCCAGGATGCCGAGCGCCAAAGTAAGGAGGAGGCACGCGCCATAGACAATGCTCGACGCCCGCGCCGACGCGCCAAGCGCGATCGCGATGGGGGCCAGGGCCACCAGCGCCAGCACGCCTTCGAGCGCGGTAACGACCATCAGCGCCTCCACTGCACCCGTTGGGTACGGCGCAAATTATCGTCGGTCATTCCGGGGCGCGGACGAAGTCCGCGAGCCCGGAACCCATAACCCGCAGCGCTGCGGTGTATGGATTCCGGGCCCGCCGCTTCGCAGCGTCTCGGAATGACGAAGCGATTATCTCGCGCCCCCGTCATTTCAACCGCACTCCGCGGCCACCGCTCGGTGAGGCCGCACCTTCGCCGATCAGCTCGATGCCGCTGGCGGCAAGAGCATCGACCAGCTTCATCAGCGAGTCGACATTGCCACGGACCACGCCCTCGGACGCTTCCATTCTTTGAATCGTGGGCAAGGACAGTCCGGCCAGCGCTGCCAATTGGCGCTGGTCGATCCCGAGCAGAGCCCGGGCCGCCCGCATCTGGGCACCGGTGATCATGTTTAAAACATCAGTATAGATAGCTGAGGACTGTCTACTGATGGATACTGCGCAAATGGAGCGCTTTCAATACCTTATTATGTTACCGTTTTGGCCTCGAGCCGCTTGTTGAGGCGCGCCATGTCCACCACCGCCCGCTCGTGCGTGCCGGAGCCGATCAGTTCCAGCTCGTCATGCGCGGTCACGTCGAACTCGATGCGCCGGCCGTCGACCTTGGTGACGACCGCCTCGGCAGTGACCTGATGGCCGACCGGGGTCGCCGCCAGGTGCTTCACATTGACCACCGTGCCGACGACGCTTTCGCCGGGATCGAGATATTCTCGCACCGCGTTGAGCGCGGCGTTCTCCATGATGGTCACCATCATCGGCGTGGCGAAGACCTGCGGCAGCACCGCGTCCTTGAACTGGTTGGCGAGATGCGCCGGTGTCACGCGCAACGTGTAGGTGCCCTTGGCACCCAGGGGGATCGGCCGCATCGTTCAACTCCAATTCTACTGACTGATTTTCGGCACGTGGTTGATCGCTGGCGCCAGGATGATCAACAAGATACCGCATATGCCGATCGGCAGGAACGCCAGCGCGGCGATGCCGGACAGATCCCATAGCAGTCCACTGATGATTGGTGTGATCACCGCGCAGCTATAGCTGATGGTGAACATCGCCGCGGTGACGCGGTGCACGTCGTCAGGCGGACTGAGCAGCGGCGGCAACGCCAGCACCAGCACGAGAATGGCCGCGGCGGCAAAGCCTTGCAGAGACGCGGCCGCGACGATCCACGGTCCGGTGCCGAATACGATGCCGGCCGCGGCGATCACGCACAGGACACCGCAGATCACATAGGGCCAGGCTTTGCGTTCCATGCGGCTGGCGAAAGCGAGCAGCAGGAAAGAGGCCGGCAGTTGCCCAACATTGAGGCTGGTCAGCGCGGCGCTGATCCATTCACCTTGACCGTGGCTGCGCAGATAGTCGGGGATGAAGGCGTTGGTTGAAAAATAAGTGGCGTTGACGGTGCCGAGCATGAAGCCGAGGCGCCAGATCAGGCTCTTGCGCCAGTCCGGCCACCAGCGCCGGCGCACGGCCGTGCCGTTCGACGCTGCCGCTGAACGCGGCGCCATGGCCAGGATGATGATCGCGATGACGATGACTGGGGCGCTCCACACCACGAAGCCCCATTGCCAGCTGCCGCCGACCATCGGCATCACCAAAGGCAGCATTAGCGCGACCGGCAGGATTTCGCCGATCAAGAGGCCATTCGTGTAGACGGCGGTGGCGAAGGCGATGCGCTGCGGAGTCCAGGCGCGCACGACCGACGGCATCGTCACCTGCATGATGGCGACGCCGGCGCCGGTCGCGATGGTCATGGCGTAAAGCCAGGCAATGTCCGGCAAGGCGCCGCGCAAGGCGCCGCCGATCGCTGTGAGCAGCAAGCCGACGATCAGCGCCGCCTGCATGCCGAGCTTGGCGACCAAGAGCGAGCCCGGTACGGCCGCCAGCGCCAGCATCATCGACGGCAGGCCGGTGAGGATGCCGATCTGCGTCGCGCTCATGTTCAGCTCATCATGGATGAGCGGGATAACCGGCGGCACGGCAAGCAGCGTCAGCCGCATGGCATTGCCGGCCAGCCAGAGCAGAAACAACGACAGAACGATGCGGGCCTGCGGCGAGGTGCCGCCGGCGGCGGTGATGGGGGAGCCCGACATTACGAGAGTTTCGCTTCTTTGAACGGATGGCTATTTTTTGTGCAGCCGGGGATACCACAGCCGTTCAGGCGGCGCACCTCATCGTGGCCCCGCGCATGCGTCGCATGCAAATGAGCGCTGGATAAATGTAAGCCACAAAAAAAAGCGCCCCGGGGCATCCGGGGCGCTTCTCGCTTGGAGATCTTTTGGAGGTTCGTGCGGTTAGGCGGCGACCTGGGTCTCGATCACCTGAGCCTTCGCCTGACCGTTGCCGATCGGGATCTGGCGCGGCTTCTTCGCCTCGGGAATTTCGCGCACGAGTTCGACGTGCAGCAGACCATTCTCGAGCTTCGCAGCCTTCACGACCACATAGTCGGCGAGCTGGAAGACGCGCTCAAAGGCGCGGGCGGCGATGCCCTGATGAAGCACCTGGCCGGCCTGCTCTTGCTTGGCCTGCTTGGCGCCCTTGATCGTCAGGGTGTTTTCTTTGGATTCGATCGACAGATCCTTCTCGCCGAAACCAGCGACCGCGATCGTGATGCGGTAGTCGTTCTCACCCGTGCGCTCGATGTTGTAGGGCGGATAGCCCGGAGCGGTTTCGAAGCCATCGAGCATCGAAAACAGTCGGTCGAAGCCGACGGTGGAACGGTAAAGGGGAGCAAGATCGAACGTACGCATAAGCATATCCTCCGTGTTGAGCGACATGCGGTGGCCCGCCATATGGCCGGACCAAACCGTGCGCAGCCGTGATTGGCCTGCGCGACACTTGATATGGGAAGGTCGCTTTCGGCCCGCAAGAGGGGCTGGGTGGCGCGGTTAAGTCCCTGAAACACCATTTATTTCAGTCTTTTCCCGCCCCGCGATTGAGCCCGCGCGCCACCCTGCTATAAGGCCGGCAGGCCCCTCGGACGCAGCCGATTCCGGCTTTCATGAAGCTCGTCTCCATCCCCGCCAATCCGCTCCCCGACAATGTCGTCGCGGGCGCCATCAAGACCCCGGACGGGGTCACCTTGCGTTTTGCGCGCTGGGCGCCGCCGCCGGGCCGCAAGGGCACGGTGGTCGTGCTGCAGGGGCGCGCCGAATACATCGAGAAGTATTACGAGACGGTGCGCGATCTGCGCGCGCGCGGTTTCGCCGTGGCGACCTTCGACTGGCGCGGGCAGGGGCTCTCCGACCGCGGGCTGTCCGACCGCCGCAAGGGTCACATCCGCAACTTCAACGAATACGCCACCGACCTCGGCGCCATCATGGAGCAGGTGGTGCTGCCGGACTGTCCGCCGCCATTCTTCGCGCTCGGCCACTCCATGGGTGGCGCCATCGCTATCCGCGCTTGCCATGACGGCAGCCGCTGGTTCGAGCGCGTGGTGCTGTCGGCGCCGATGATCGCGCTGTCGCCGGGACCGATGACGCGCGTGGCCGGTCCTCTGGCGCGGATGTTGCGTATCTTCGGCACGGGCTCGGCCTATGTACCGACCGGCGATCACGCCGTGGCCGGCAAGCAGGACTTCATCGGCAATATCCTGACGTCCGATCCGGTGCGTTACGCGCGTAACGCGGCCGTGTTGGAAGAAGAGCCAGAGCTTGGACTCGGCCCGCCGACGGTGGCCTGGGCCGATGCCGCGCTACGTTTGATGAAGCGGTTCGCTGCGCCGTCTTACGCCAACAAGATCCGCCAGCCGATCCTGATGGTCGCGGCCGGTCGCGACGAAGTCGTGTCGACGCCGGCGATCGAGCAGTTCGGCATGAATCTGCTGGCCGGTCGGCATCTCATACTCGCCGGCGCCATGCATGAGATCCTGCAGGAACAGGATCATTATCGCGGCCAGTTCTGGGCGGCCTTCGACGCCTTCGTGCCGGGCACGCCACGTTACTAGCGACCGTGCGCTCACATGCCGGGTTCGATCGGCCTGTCGATCGCGCCGCCGGTTTCGGCCCAGTCCTTGAAGCCACCCAGATTGTAGACGTGGGTGTAGCCCATGTCCTTGAGTACCTTGCCGCTGAGTGCCGCGCGGCCACCCGAGGCGCAGTAGAGAATGAGCATCTTATCCTTGGTGAAGTTCTTGTCGTGGTAGGGCGAGTCCGGGTCGGCGCGGAATTCCAACATGCCGCGCGAGACATGAACCGCGCCGGCGATCTTGCCGCTCTTCTCGACTTCGGGCGCGTCGCGCACATCGACCACCAATGTGTTGCCCTTGGCGATCATGTCGCGCGCTTCGGCGGGCGTGATCTTGATCACCGCGGCGTTGGCGGTTTCCATCATCTGCTTGAGACTGGTGGTCATGGCATCCTCCTGGACATCAACGGAGCGCTTGTGCCTGCGCTCTAACCCTTGAGCATCTCGAGCGCGGCTTCGTGCACGCGCTTGTCGCCCGCGGCGATGATACGGCCGCCGTTCTGGGCCGGGCCGTTCTCCCAGGTGGTGACGATGCCGCCGGCGCCGTGGATGATCGGGATCAAGGGTACGATGTCGTGCGGGTTGATCTCGGTTTCGATGACGAGATCGATGTGGCCGGCCGCCAGCATGCAATAGGCGTAGCAATCGCCGCCGTAGCGCGACAGTCGCACCTTGTTCTCGACCTTCTGGAAGATGGCGCGGTCCGGCTCCTTCATCAGGAGCGGAGAGGTCGTGAACAGCACGGCGTCGGAAAGCTGCTCGCAGCGGCGTACCCGCATGTCGCGGTCGCCGGCCGGCCCCCGGTAGCGCGCCGCGCCGCCGTCGCCGGTAAAGCGTTCGCGCACAAAGGGTTGGTGCATCATGCCGAACACCGGTTCGCCGAAGCGCATCAGGCCGATCAGCGTGCCCCAGGCGACCATGCCGGAGATGAAAGATTTGGTGCCGTCGATCGGGTCGAGCACCCAGACATATTCGGCCTCGCCGCGCTCGGTACCGTATTCCTCGCCCAGGATGCCGTGGGCCGGGAAGGCGCGGCGGATGAGGGTGCGCATCGCGTCCTCAGCGGCCCGGTCGGCCGCGGTGACGGGGTCGAAGCCGCCCGTCTTTTTGTTCTCGATCGCGAGCGAGGTGCGGAAGAAGGGCAGGATCGTATCGCCGGAGGCGCTGGCAAGCTGATCGACGAAACTGGTGAAATCGATAGCCGACATCGTGCCGCCCCCGGGGTCTTCGTCTGGACCTAACGGAGAGTTGAGCTGCCCGCAACCGCAGCTTTTTGCAGAGCATATTTTGTCGAAAACGTGTAGTTGCGAGGTTTTTGTGCTGCGCTCTAAAAAGCAGGTATGGATTTGTGGCTGAATCGCCACGATTTCACATGGAAATGCACCAGCTGCGTTCTGAATCCAGGTTTCACCTATGCGTCATTTGCATGGGATTTCACGTCTCAGGACTTGATTTTTGTGCGTCGCGGTGTAGTTTATTGCAATGCGGTAGCGAGAGTTACCGCTGCCCTCCTTGGGCGTTTCCTCCCTAGACTTGGGCCGCTTGCAACCGCGAGCGGCCCTTTTTTTGGAGCCTTGGCTATTATTCGGCGGCGGCGCGATAGGGACGTAGGTCTTCGTGCTGTATGTCGCCGAGGCGGACCGCCAGTACTTCCAGGTCCGCCGCCAGGTGAGCGAATCCGGCGGTCCGTTCGTAGCGCCGCTCGTCCATATAAAGCGCCCGGTTGATCTCGAGCTGGATGGCGTGCAGCCCGGCGCCCGGATTGCCGTAGTGCTCGGTGATGAAGCCGCCGGCATAAGGCTTGTTGCGGCTGACCGTGTAGCCCAGCGACCGCAAGGTCTGCTCGACGGTTTCCGAGACCACCCCGACGCAACTGGTGCCGTAACGGTCGCCGATGACGAATTCCGGCCGCGGCCGCTCGTCGCGGTGGCCGGCCGTCGATGGCATCGAATGGCAGTCGACCAGGATGGCGGCGCCGAAGTCGCGATGCAGGCGGGTGAACAGCCGCCGCAGCGTGCGGTGGTACGGCTTGTACAGCGTCTCGATTCGCGCGAGCGCATCGTCC
>JANLJK010000330.1:0-18476 GCA_029255525.1 Pseudolabrys sp. | reverse complement strand
GTCCGCCCGCGCCGCATCGTCCCGGATCGAGCCGGAGGGCATGGAGTGGCAATCCACCAGAACCGCCACGCCGAACCGGCGCTGGGTGCGCCCGATGAGCCGGCGCAGGGCCTGGTGATAGGGCTTGTAGAAGGTCTCGATGCGCGCCATCGCCTCGCCCACCGGCAGGCGGCGCACATAAATCTCCTGGGATTCCCCCACCACCCGCGCGATGGTGCCGAGGCCGCCCGACACCCGGATGGAGCGAGTGTTGGCGAAAGCCGGCAGGCGGCCGTCGAACATGCGCGGGTCGAGCTCGTAGGGCTCGCGGTTGACGTCGACGAAGCAGCGCGGGAAATGCGCGCGCATCAGCGGATAACCGTGGCCGACCACGCCGGCGAACAACTCATCGACGAAACTGTCCTCGGAGCGGCGCAAAGTGGCAATATCCAGCCGCGAAACGGCGAGGAATTCGCGCGGATAGGTCGTGCCGCTATGGGGCGAGTTGAACAGCACCGGGCCGCTGCAGGCGGTGGGTTCGATGATCTCGAAGGGCGGGTCGAACTCGTCGCGGAATGCGCTCATGGCGGGCTGGCGGCCGTTGGCGGGGTGGATACGATGGCGCGGCGGACGGGCACTTTTATCTTATACCTTCTATTGTCTATCCGCCGGGGTACAATTCCAAGGCACGGGTTCAGTTCACCCGATATTTACCCGGGATAACGCCTTATGGATCGGGTTAAGGCCGGCCCAGGGGACGGCCGGTTTGGGGTCATAAAACGGATGTCTAAGATCCTGTTGGCTGAAGACGACACGGATATGCGGCGGTTTCTGGTCAAGGCGCTGCAAAACGCCGGTTTTGACGTCACCTCCTATGATAACGGCCTGTCCGCCTACCAGCGGCTGCGCGAGGAGCCGTTCGAGCTCCTGCTCACCGATATCGTGATGCCGGAAATGGACGGTATCGAGCTCGCCCGCCGGGCCTCGGAACTCGACCCCGACATCAAGATCATGTTCATCACCGGCTTTGCCGCGGTGGCGCTGAACGCCGATTCGACCGCGCCCAAGCAGGCCAAAGTGCTGTCGAAGCCGGTGCACCTGCGCGAGCTGGTGACCGAAGTCCAGAAAATGCTGGCTGCCTGACGGCCGGGGGCGCTTTCGGCCCACGGTGCTTGCTTCGGGGACGGCAAGCCGATAAATGGTCCCCCATCGGGCGCGTAGCTCAGCGGAAGAGCACCTCCTTGACATGGAGGGGGTCACAGGTTCGATCCCTGTCGCGCCCACCATCTTTCGAAGTATCAATGCCTTAGCCTCGGGTTTTCTCCGGTGGGACACCGAAGTGAGGCATTGCCGTGTTCAATCCGGCCTACCTAACGATCGATAGCCGCCGACTGTATTATTCTCGCCGGCACTTGGCCGTGCCGTAGGTCGGTCTTACTAGGCGTGCGAAATCGTAAGCAAGCTGTAGGCCTATCTCGGCATCTGTCGTCTCAGCATGACGTATCAGTAGAGTATACCTAAATAAGAACTTGTCGCGCAGCAATAAAGCGGGTGGGAGGTCCCTTCCCTAATAAGGGAGGTAGATTGCCTTCGGTTTCGGTCATGCAATGGAATCTCAAGGACATCCGGCCGCAGCGATAGCCATGGCATGGGGAAACCTCGCGGCTGATTTTGGTTAGATGCCCTCGCGAAAAATTTTATAGTTTTCATGGTGCTATAGGTTGAAGGCTGTGCCGCCGGTTCATGGCAACAGTCTTCAGTGTCTCTACACTTCACTAGGATCGTATCCCGAAGGGAATATGGGATGGAAGGCAGGTTCAAGATTAAGCCGCTGCGCCAGGGCTTCACGGTGCGGTTCGTGTTCACACGTCCAATCTTGAATTGGGAAGGTGTCGGCCCGCGCTTTATTGCTGCTCTATACGATGGCATCTCGCCGAAGATCCCCGTGCAACCAAGCGAGTTCTCGTTCAACAATGGGCCGGGTCTAGGCGACATTTGGGTTCGGTATTCGATCTATGGCGGTGCGAGTTCAATAACGTTGTCCTCTGATCGCATAATTATCGACTTCCCATCTTTGAATGCTTCTGACCTGCCAATCGCATTGGACATACTTCGTACAGCGCACGATATGTTTCCAAAGACGTTCCCCGAACAGGGTTGTGAGCGAATTGAAACGCAGACGTCGGAGCATCTGAGATTTTTGTCGCCCGGTGATACCGATCGATTTCTCGAAACTTTTCGTGTTGCAAACATAGATGCGGCGTTTAAGGATGCGATTGCAACTCAACTTCCTTCGGTGAGGTTGGGGCTCGTTTCCAGCCATGAGAAGTGGCAATTCACACTCATGGCCGAGCGTAGCCAGCTTGACGCGACAGCGATTTTTGTGTTGCGCACGTTGATACTAAGCCCGGTAGATATTACCTCATCATTCGAGAAGAAGTTCGAGCTTGCGCAAGGCGTTACGTTACGATGCTATGCGGCGCTCGGCCTAGAATTGGACATCGATGCAGCCTCTGCATAACGGTACCGGCCACGGATTGAGCGATGACGCTCAAAGGGTTCAGGAACTCAGGCTGCGGCCTTTGCCAGAGGTACGGCAGCGGTTGGGCGCACACACCCAACTGAGCTTGGCGGAAGGCAAATCCGTAGTCTTTCCTTCGCGCGACGTTCCGCCCTTTGTTGCCGCACGCGAGCCTCGACCGAAGGGTCTGATCGATGCATTTGTAAAAACGTGTCAGCGTTGGCGACTAACCGAGCGCCAGCAACTCGTGCTTCTCGGATATGGCGACAATGAGTTCTTTGGAGTCCAGATCTTGCGCGGGCGCTGGTTGACACCTCCCCAAGATGTCAAGGATCGGACAGGCTATATGCTCGCCGTCAGCCTTGGCCTTGGCTCAATCTTCAATGAAGTAGTTGAAGCCGAGTTGATGTGGCTAAACACCGCCCATGAGAAGCTCGCTGGCCGGACTCCTTTGACAGTCATGCTTGAAGGTAAGATGGCGGGTCTCATGGCAGTTGCTGCTGTCGTTGCAGATGAGCGAGCGTTGTAGTGATTGCTGAAGCAGCGCAACAGGAGCTGTCGGAGCCCGTCTTGCGGTTGGCAGCTTTGCTGCCCGCCACTGTTGAGAGCATACTTGTAAAGCGCGGGATCGACCCTGACAGTTTAGATGAAGTTAAGGCTGCCATAGCCTCCGTTGGCGCTCCGTTTACCCCCGAGGACGCCGTGGAGTATGCGTTCAAGCGGGCAAATAGTAATCCGCCTCACACGGTCGGTCGCTTTGGGAATGGGCACTATCCCGTCTACTACAGTGCGCTGGAAGAAGAGACCTGTGTCGCCGAGGTGAGGTATCACAAGTCATTGGCATTTAACCGCCAACTCTCTGGACAACTACCGTACCCCCGATATTACCAAGTCATCACGTGCGACTTTTCAGGCAGCGCAATGATGCTCGTCGGCTTTGAACAACAGCATCCGGATTTGGTAAGCTCAACGGAGGCAGGGTATCCATTCTGCCAGGGCGTCGCCCAATGGTCGATGGCCCAAGGTGCCAGTGCATTGCACACTACTTCAGCGAGACTGAACGGCGGAACATGCGTCCCTGTTTTCAACAGAGCATGTTTGACGAACGCCCGTGCGTCAGTCCGCTTCCGCTTCGCGACAGAGGCAGGCGCAGTGACGCACGAGAGGCTACCGTCTCCCTAACCAGCAAAGACGACGAAGCTGGAACCTGCTGGACGATCTTGCCGTCATCCGTAGCGGCGGGGCGCTTTTCGCCTTTCTAGCCTTTTGCTATTTCTGTTAGTCTCCTGCTTGGCGGTATGCATTGCAGCAGGGATTGGCTCCACCTTTCTATTGATTGAAAGCGCCTCTAACCGCTAGTAGTGAGACACGAAGGTGAGACATCGTGTCTCCCTTCCCGCCGAAGGCGCTCTGAAAGCTAAGGTTTTGCGAAGATGGTGGATGCCCCTGTCGCGCCCACCATTCCTGTCAGCCGATCATCGCCTGATAGACCAGCGATCGCGCCAGATAGCGGTAGCGCAGCTTCTGCAGCGGCGCTTGCACCAGCAGAATGCCGATGAGTTGCTCCTGCGGGTCGATCCAGAAATAAGTGCCGGTCACCCCGCTCCAGGAGAAGTCGCCGACCGAGCCCGGCAGCGGATTGCGTCCCGCATGGGTGCGCACGGCGAAGCCGAGACCGAAGCCCAATCCGTTCTCGGCGACCGGGTTTAGCACGCCGAACATCATGCTCATCTGCGGACCGGAGCGCATGTCCGGCGTCAGATGATCGGACGCCATATGCGCCACGGTCTTGGGCGACAGCAGGCGTGTGTCACCGAGCGCGCCGCCATTGAGCAGCATCTGGCAGAAGCGCACATAATCGCTCGCGGTCGACAGCAGGCCGCCGCCGCCGGACAGCCAGTTCGGCTTGACGGTCGCCTCACGGATCATCGGCGGGCGCTTGCCCGTCGCGCGATCGACCTGAGGTTCGGCCGCGCGCGCCGGATCGGCGGGACCGAAGCCGGTGCTGGTCATGCCGAGCCGGCCGCAGATGCGCGACGCGAAGAAATCGTCGAGCGCCATGCCGCTGACCACCTCGACGACACGGCCGAGCACGTCGGTCGACAGGCCGTATTGCCAGGTGCTGCCGGGCTGATAGGCGAGGGGCAGTCTGCCGAGCTTGTCGATCATCTCGGCATTGGTGTGCGTCATCTCGCCGACGCCGGCTTCCGCATAGGCCTGCTTCAAGGCCGGTCCGGCGAGGAAGCCGTAAGTGAGGCCCGACGAATGCCGCAAGAGATCGTGCACCGTCATCGGACGGCGGCATGGTTCGGTGGTCAGCGTCTTCGCCGACGGGTCGTCGGAATTCACCGCGACCTTCAGCTTGGCGAATTCCGGCAGATAATGCGCCACCGGATCGGCCAGCATCAGGCGGCCTTCCTCGGCCAGCATCATCGTCGCCACCGACGTCATAGGCTTGGTCATCGAGGCGATGCGGAACTGCGAATCCAAAGTCATCGGCGCGCCGGCCTCGCGGTCGCGGAAGCCGAGCGCCTGATGGCAGACGATTCTGCCGCGGCGGGCGACCAGCGCCACCGCGCCCGGCACGATGCCGGCATCGACATCGCGCTGGAGCGTATCGATGAGGCGCTGCAAACGTTCCGAGGAGAAGCCGACGTCTTCCGCTTTATCGGCGCGGGGGAGCTCGAAGGTCATTGTGGGTCTTCCTATTTCCAGAACTGCTGCGACGCGATCCGTGCCCCTTCCGCCATGGCGGCGAGCTTGGCGAAGACGACGTCGGGATCGACCGCCGCCTGTCCGACCCAGGTGCCGTAGCCGCAGTCCGAACCGGCGATGACGTTCTCGCGGCCGATGAGGTTCGCATAGCGCGCGATGCGCTGGGCGATCAATTCGGGGTGCTCGATGAAATTCGACTTCGACTCGATCACGCCGGGGATCAGCACTTTGCCGTCGGGCAGCTTCACGCGCTCGAACACGGTGAACTCGTGCGCGTGGCGGGGGTTGGCGGCTTCCAGTGAGATCGCTGTGGGCTTGGCCGAAAATACGATGTCGATGATGTCGGCCAGCGGCACGTCGCGGTGATGCGGACCTTCATAGTTGCCCCAGCACAGATGCATGCGCAGTTGCTCGGCCGGGATGTTCTTGACCGCGTGGTTGAGCGCCTCGATATGCAGTTGAATGCGCTTGCGGAAGTCCTGAAGGCTCAGGTCGGCATATTGGATGTGCCGGCCCATCGCGAGATCTGGACAATCGATCTGCACGACGAAGCCGGCCTTGGCGATGGTCTCGTATTCGTCCCGCATCGCGTCGGCGATGGCGTAGATGTAGCTCTCGAAATCCTTGTAATAGTCGTTGCGGAAGAACAGCGACACGACGCCGGGCGAAGCCGCGCTCATGAAGCCGCCGACGGCCTTCACGCCGGAGAGGGCGCTTTTGAGGTTGTCGGCGTCGGTCTGCGGCGAGAGCTTGTCCCGGACGCTGATCGGGCCGTTGCAGGCCGGGGTCTTGCGCCGCGACCGGCCGGGATCGCCGAAAACCTTCTTCTCCAGCCGGGGAAACTCGTGGACGTCCTGGTAGATGAAGGTGTTGCCGGTGCCGCCGAAGCCGTCGAGCCGGTCCTTGATGTAGGTGGCGTAGGACGGCTTCGACATTTCCCCGTCATTGATCAGGTCGATGCCGGCGTCGGCCTGCTTTTTCACCACTTCGGCCACCGCCGCGCGGATTTGTCCTGCTAAAGCAAGGGGTTCGACCGGGACGCCTTCCTCTTTGGCGTACATGACGCGGATCAGGTCGTCCGGTCGCGGCAGGCTGCCGGTGTGGGTCGTCAGAAAGCGGTCGGTGCTTTTTTGCATGTTTTTTCCTCCCCGGGCTGGGGAGACTACGGCAGGCCGGGGACGGTAACCACCGGGTTCGGGCCGTTTACATTGACAGGGGGGGTGGGGGCCTCTAAAAACCGGCCAAACACGCACCCAGAGCCGATTATGAAAGTCCGTAACTCGTTGAAATCCCTGCGCGGTCGTCACCGCGACAACAAGATCGTCCGCCGCAAGGGCCGGGTCTTCATCATCAACAAGACCAACCGCCGCTTCAAGGCGCGCCAGGGCTGACGCCTGCACGCAGGCCGGCTCGACCGGCCCTGAACGACCGGGGCGCCTGCGGGCGCCCTTATTCGTCCCATCTTGGCCGCAATGGACAGAGACATTAGGCTCTGTCCATGCGCACACGATTCCTCATCGTCCTGACGGCCGCGGCGCTCGCCGCCGGCCTCTTTGTTGTGCCCGCTTTGCTGACGACGCCCGCGTCGGCCGCGCCGGACGATATCGTCGGCCCGCCGGCCAAACTGCCGCAGGTCCCCAAGGGCGACCGTCTCCGCAATCTCGATTTCCTGTTCGGCGCGCTCAAGGTCGCGCCCAATGACGAGAGCGCCAAGGCGGTCGAGGAGCGCATCTGGGCGGTGTGGATGGTCTCGCCGAGCGACACCACCAACCTGCTGATGAGCCGGGTGCGCACCGCCGTCGAGCAGAAAGACCTCGACCTCGCGCTCAAGCTTCTCGATGGCATCGTCAAGATCAAGCCGGACTATGTCGAGGCCTGGAACCGGCGCGCCACGCTCTATTACATGAAGAAGGATTACGGTCGCGCGCTGGCCGATATCCGCGAAGTGCTCAAGCGCGAGCCGCGCCATTTCGGCGCGCTGTCGGGCCTTGGCCTGATCCTTCAGGACATCGGCGACGACAAGCACGCGCTGGAAGCCTATCGCCGCGCGCTGGCCGTCCACCCGCGCCTGCAACGTATTCCCGACGTGGTGAAGGAGTTGCAGCAGAAGGTCGAAGGGCGGGATATCTGACGCGCCATCAGCGAGTCGCAGAACTATGACCGCCGTCACGGCGCCATCTCCGATCGTCAGCCTGCCGCACGTGGCGGCGCAGCCGCTCAATCCGGGCGCGGTCATCGTCGCGACGGTGCTCGGCATGATCGACGCCTCGACGGTGCGTCTGGAGCTTCCGACCGGGGCTGTGAATGTTCCCGCCGGGCAAGCCTTCGCACCGGGCACGCGCGTCGAAGTCACGATCGGCGGCACCGCGGCCAATCCATCGGTAGCAGTCACGCCTTTGCCGGCGAACGTCGCGCCCGCAGCGCCGCCGCAAGTAGCAGCCGCCTTGTCGCCGCAGCAGATCGCCGCGTCGATCGTGGGCGATGCCGCCGCGCGGCAGAATGGCTTGGCGCCGCTCTATGCTGACCTGTCGGCGCTGGCGCAAAGCGGTCAGGCGCTGCCCGCGCCGGTCAGCGCGATGGTGCGGCAACTTTTGGCCGTGCCCATGGACCTTGCGAGCAAGACGACCGTGAGCGCCGCCGAGATCAGGACCGCGCTCATGCAATCCGGCCTCGTGGCGACATCGCCCGGAGCGGGTGCCGGTGGTGCCGCAATGGCCGCGCCGCAGCTTGCGGGCCTCAATCTGGTGCTCGGCCTGATGCGCCGGGCGCTGACGAACTGGCGGGACGAAGAGCAGGCCGCGCAGGCTGACACGTCACCGGCGGCTGAAAGCGGTTCGCGCACATCCATCGCGGATGTCAGGCAGGCCTCGCGTGACGCCGCGCCGCCACCGCCGTTCCGCAGCGGACCGACGGTGCCGCAGGCAGCGATGCAGCCGTCTCTGCCCGACGATTTTTCCGGTCCCGCGCTCGCCCAGCATCTCTTGGACCGTACGGAGGCCGCCATCGCGCGGCAGACGTTGCTGCAGGTCGCGTCGCTGCCGGATGCAGATCCAGCCTCGGCGAAAGCCGGTGTCGACGCGCGCCACCTCATCTTCGATGTGCCGCTGGCGACGCCGCAGGGCACCGCCGTCGCGCAATTCCGCATCGAGCGCGATGGCGCCGGCGGCGACGCGGAGACTGGCAAGCCGATGTGGCGCGCGAGCTTCGCCATCGACGTCGAGCCGATGGGGCGGGTGCATGCGCATATCGCGCTCGTCGATGGCCGCACGTCGGTCACGTTGCGCGCCGAACGGCCGGAAAGCGCGGCGCTGCTCAACAACCATGTTGCGCAGCTTGAGGCCTCGCTTCGCGAGGCCAATCTTGAGCCCGGGACGCTGGCCTGTGTGAACGGCGCGGCGAGCGCGCCGGCGGCGGCCGCACCCGGCCTGTTCCTGGACAGCACGACATGACCGGGCCCAAACTCGCCGTCGCGCTGGAATATGAGCGGCCGCACGCGCCGCGTGTCACCGCTATCGGGCGCGACAAGCTTGCCGAACACATTGTCGAGCTGGCCGAGCAGCATGGTGTGCCATTGCATGAGAATCCGCCTTTGGCGGCCGCGCTGTCGCAGGTCGAGTTGGATGCGGAGATTCCCGAGAAGCTTTATCGCGCGGTCGCCGAGGTGCTGGGTTACGTGCTGCGTGTGTCGGGCAAGGCGAAGGAATCCCGCGCCGGCCCGCCAGCGCCGTAAGGGCCGTTCGATTCATCTCCTTGAAACTTCAATAAAATCGCCGCGCTAAAAACTTGCACGCGACGCGCGCGAATCAATCACCTTGGCGTCATCGTTACATCGCAGAGGTTCGACAGCCCACAGCAGGGAGCGCTCTCATGATTCAAGAGACGTCCAGTGCGCCGTGCGTTCGCATCATCGTCGTTGCCAATGAGAAGGGCGGGTCGGGCAAGTCCACCGTCGCCATCCATCTCGCCATCGCCTTGTTACGATCGGGCCAGAACGTGGCCACGATCGATCTCGATTCCCGGCAGCGCAGTTTCACCCATTATATCGACAACCGTCTCACTTGGTCGCGCCAGCGCGGCAAGGATCTGCCGACGCCGACGCATGTCTGCTTCGACGAGGATGGCGAGTTCGTCACCGCCGAGGACGAGGCGGCCGGCCGCGCCACCTTCGCCAGCACTTTGGCCAATCTGGCGGAAAGCCACGACACGATCATCATCGATACGCCCGGCCACAATCACTATCTGTCGCGGCTGGCGCTGGCGGCGGCCGATACCTTGATCACGCCGCTCAATGACAGCTTCGTCGACCTCGACGTGCTCGGCAATGTCGATCCGGAAACTTTCGCCGTCACGGGCGTCAGCCACTATGCGCGCATCGTCGACGAGGCGCGGCGTGAGCGCCAACAGGCGGGCAAGCCGGAGACGGACTGGATCGTGTTGCGCAACCGTCTGTCGACGCTGAGCTCGCGCAACAAGCGCTTCGTCGGCGACGCTTTGGCCGATCTGTCGCAACGCCTCGGCTTCCGCAGCGCGGAAGGTCTGGCCGAGCGGGTGGTCTTCCGCGAGTTCTATCCGCGCGGGCTGACCGCCATCGATGATCTCGACGAACTGACCCTCGGCACGCGGCCGACCATGTCGCATGTCACGGCGCAGCTTGAGGTGCAGAACCTCGTCGCAGCGCTCCTGGGTGCGCCGGCCTATCAGTTCGATGAAGACTTCAGCGATGTGATGCTGCAGAGCGACGCGGCCTGACGTCCCGATCGCGACGGCGCGCCTGGCGCGCCGTCAGCGCTCCCCGCCGGTTACTTCGATCAGACCCATCTTCACGGCAAGCGCGGCCGCATGCACGCGGTTGCGGGCACCGAGCTTGCGCGCGGCCACGCGCAGATAATGTGTCGCCATGCTCTTGCTGACGGACAGCGCTGCTGCGATCTCGTCCGCGGTCCGTCCGTTGGCGAACAGGCGGAGCGCCTCGACTTCATTGGGATCCAAGGGTCTCATTGATTGCATAGATGACGTGCCGCCCATGGCGGTCGATTGCTGTTCACAAGCAATCACTTAATGTGCCCCCCGGCCCTTTGTGATTAGAGGTCACCAACAATTAATAATTCGTGGCGTGGCGGAACGTTGTCCACGCGCGGCAAAATTGCGGCAGAGGCTGGCGGCACGTCGGCGTGCGCCGACGCGCCTATGTCTCCTGGCGGGCATAGCGGTCAGAAGCAGAGATTGGTCACGAACTTGCCGTTCTTGTCCTTGATCACATAAGGACACTCCGCGCGCTTGAGCGCCGCCTTCGCGTCAGCATTGCCGAGCGCGGCGGCCTTCTCGTAATAGGTCTTAGCGGCGCTGGTGTCCTTGGCGCCGCCGCGGCCGGCCGCCGCAAAAGCGCCCATGCGCTCCAGTGCGCCGGGATGATCCTGCGCCGCCGCTTTCTCGAACAGCGCGCGGGCGCCGACATCGTCCTGCGACCCGCCGACACCGTCCGCCATCATCAGGCCGAGCTGATACTGCGCTTCCGGTGCATTATTTTCGGCGGCCTTGCTCAGCAGCGCGCGGGCTTTCACCGGATCGGACGATGCTCCGCCGGAGATGGCCGCGAGATTGGTGACGCCGCGCGCATTGCCGGCTTCGGCCGCGCGCTCGAACAATTTGCGTGCCTGCGCCTCGTCTTTGGCGATGCCGGCACCGGTGCCGTACATGACGCCGAGATCGACCATCGCCGATGTGCTGCCTTTGTCGGCCGCTTTGCGATAGGCCGCGGCGGCGTCCGCCATCTGGCGGTTGGCGGCATAGGCGCGGCCGAGCTGATACAGCGCGCGGCGCGAGGAAGCGGATGCGGTCTTGCAGAACTTGATCGCGGTGGCGACGTCGGAGGGCGCGATCGTCGCCACGCCTTTGACATCGGCCGGCTTGTCCGGATCGGAGGGCTCGGCGGCGATGCGGTCGCACAGCACCAGATCGGCGGATTGCGCACGCGCCGGCGCAGTTAGCGCCAGCGCGCCGATGCAGGCGGAACCCCAAATAAAAAAGGCGCCAAGACGATGTGCCATGGAGCCAAGCTTAAGGGGACCGTCATCGGCCAGCAAGCGGGTGGGCGTGACAGGCGCGGCGCCGGAAACAGCGCCGCGCCCGGCATGATCAGAACGGCACCACCAGGCCGTCGAGCGGTGCGTCGCAGTTGACGAGCTCGACCTTCTTCATGGCGATGCGCATGGCGTCGCCTTCGCCGATCAGGCGGTGCGTGTAGCTGCCGGCAAACAGCCGCTGCTCCTCGCGCCGGTACTCGACCAGCACGAACTTGGAGCGCACGGTGACGCCCGGCCCGCCGGTCGCCGGCTCAAGGCTGAGATTGACGACGGTGCGGCTGGTGCGCGAGCGCGGCTCCTGCGAATAGATGCGTGGGTCGGAGAGGCGGCGCACGCGCGTCTCCAGGAGACGGCGGTCGTCATACATCAGCGAGACGGTCTCGAACGGATCGGGCTGGTTCGGCTCGCTCGGCACCCAATAGCGGGCGTCGGGTGTGAACAGCGCCAGCCAGTCGTCGAAATAGCCTTCGTCGAGCAGGCGCGCCTCGTAGATGAGGAAGGCTTCGTAAGGCCGCAGATCGACGGCGGCGCTCGGCAGCAGCGGCTTGCGGGTCGGGATGTTCAACATGATCAGGCCACCTGCTTCTTGGCGGCACCGGCATCGCCCAGCATGTAGCCGCGCCAGGCATCGAACATGTTGCGGATATAGACCTCGCTGGTCGAGTTCTTGCCCTTGCGGCCGCCATGCGGGTCCGGCTCGTCGGTCTTGAAGCCACGGCCGATTTCCAGCCATTCGGCGCCATCGCTCGACAGGCCGAGCGTGACGCGGTTGTAGATTTCGAGGTCGTCGGTGAGCACCAGCGAGCCGGTGCCATTGACGACGTTGGCGAAGCTCACCGTGTTGCGGAACATCTGCTCCGGCGCGCCCTTCAGCTTGAAGCAGTAAGTGTGCACGACAGTCTTGTTCACCGAGATCGGATGGATCACCCGGATCTGCTGGAACTGACTCATCATCGACATGTTCGGATAGAAATTGCTGTTCCAGCGGCGCACTTCCATGATGCGCTGTGTCTCGGCCTTGCCCTTCTTGGCTTCCATCGCGGTGTGATAGTCGCGGAAGGTCTGGTCGTTCAGGGCGGCGACCAGCTTGGCGTCGTCGTGATAGTCACCGAGATAGCTGTGGCCGTTGGCGTAGGTCCAGATGCCGACCTGGTTCTCCCAGAAGGAGTAGGGCGCGCCGTTCTGGCGCATCTGGCGGATAGCGATCTCGCCGGTGCCGTCGCTGAAGGCGTCATCCTTCTGCTGCTGCGCGGCCGCGATCGAAGAACGATGCGTATACCAGGGATGCGCGGCGTCGCACAGGTTCTCGAGGTAGAGCTTCCAGTTGCCGTTATAAGTGTGTTTGAACACGCCGCCGGCGAGCTCGATCTCGCCGTCCGGGGCGCGGTCGATCATGTCGTCGAGCGAGGTCTTCATGTAGCCGATGAAGTCATCGAAGCTCTGGCCCTGCGCGGCGAGGCTGAGGAAGATGAAGCCGCGGTAGCTCTTCACGCGCGGCACCTGCACCATCGCGGTCTTCGGGTTCTTGGTGTCGAAGTCGTCCGGATAGCCGTTGTTGAGCGGCACGGCCTTCAACTTGCCGTCCAGGTGGTAGGTCCAGCCGTGGTAGCAGCACTGGAATTCGTCGGTGCAGCCGGAATCGTTGGCCACCACCATGGCGCCGCGATGGGCGCACTGGTTATGCAGCGCGCGGATTTCGCCGTCGGCGCTGCGCACGATCACCAGGGGTTTGCGCGCGACGCGCGCGGTGAAATAGTCGCCTGGGTTCTTGATCTGGCTTTCATGCCCGACATAAACCCACGCGGTGGCGAAGATGCGCGACATTTCGAGTTCAAAGATCTCGGGGTCGGTGTAGATTCGCCGGTGGACGCGGGCGGGTTCAACCATCCGTGACAGCGTCTCATTGGAATAGTCGGTGGTCAGGGGCATATGCGGAAACTCCAGTTCAAAACGCGCGCGGTTGCGTCAAAGGGCAACCCGGCACGTCGCAATGTCGCCGGCAGCAACAAAACGATACCGAAGAGTATCGTTATTGGCAAGGGAGCGGCGATGGCCGATGCGCCGGCGGCGCCCGCCGGCAGGCCGGGGCGCGTCAAATCCGATGCCAAGCGCAAGGCCATTCTGCGCGGCGCCAAGGCCGTGTTCCTCAAGGCCGGCTTCGGCGACACCAGCATGGACGAGGTGGCGGCCCGCGCCGGCGTGTCGAAAATGACGGTTTATCGGCATTTCGGCAGTAAGGAGGACCTGTTCGCCGGCGTTATCACCGATCTGTGCAACATGATCGTGGCCGAGGAACTCGAACGGCTGTTCGAGCAGAAGCCGGAAGAGGCGTTGCGCCGTTATGCGCAGAAGATGATCGATATCGTCTTCGCGCCCGATACGATCGAGTTGCACCGCATCGTCATCGCCGAGAGCCGCCGGTTTCCCCAACTCGGCCGGCTGTTCTACGAGTCCGGTCCGCATGTTTGTATCGACGTGCTGGCGCGCTATTTCGAGCAGAACCAGCGCAACCCGCGCTTCCGTATCCTCGATCCGCTGCGCACGGCCGAGGAATTTCTCGAATTGCTGCGCGGCTACGGCCATTTGCGTGTGTTGCTGAAGATCAACAAGGCGCTGACGTCGCGTGAGATCGAGGTGCGCATTCAAGGTGCGCTGCGGCATGTTCTCGCCCCCGCGCACTGATCCGGCCACGCCTGCCCCAATAATGAGCATCATGCTGCTGTCGCGATCATGCGCGGCGGCGACGCGATGTTTCGCATTGCAATACAATGGCCGCGGCCCCGCCGCCATCGGCCGGCGCGGGCAAAAAAGGGGCATGACGAAACGATACTCATGAGTATAGTAATCGTGCGTCTTCCGACGCACCAAGAACGCGCTGAAGCGCCGCGGATCAACGGGAGAAGATGACGATGAGCACGCTTAAGTCGGGTATCAGCCGCCGCACGGTTTGCACCGCGCTCGGTGCCAGCACTGTCGCCGGCCTGGTGCCCTTCGGCACTGCGCGCGCCGCTGAAAGCGCGTCCTATCTGTTTCCCGCGCCACCGGTGTTGCCGGCCTTCGGCCCGATCCAGTTGGCCAAGGGTAGAGGCTATTTCGAGAAGGCAGGGCTCGAGATGAATTTCATGGTCGGCCGCGGTGGTGTCGACGTCGCGCAGCAGGTCGGCGCGGGCAACGCGACGGTCGGCGGCATCGTCGCCGACGGCCCGATCCTGGTGCGCGGCAATGGCGTGCCGGTGAAGATCGTGTGCGTCTTCGGCGGCCGTGGTTTCATGCAGATGGTGGTGCGCGAGGACTCCGGCATCACCAAGCCCGCCGACCTCAAGGGCAAGACCATCACCGTGATGTCCTATCAGGATACGACCTATTACGCGCTGCTCGGATTGCTGGCGAGCGCGGGTCTTACGAAAGCCGATGTGAACATCCAGTCCGCCGGCCCGACCGGTGTGTGGCAACTCGTGGCCGCCGGCAAAGCGGCCGGCATGGCCGGCGTGCCCGACTGGATCCCGCCGGTGCAGGCCGAGAACGTGAAGGTCACTATTCTGCAGACCGAAGACTACTTTCCGCATATGGCGCAGGGCATCGCCACCTCGGACGACATGATCAAGAAGCGTCCGGATCTCGTGAAGAAGATCGTCGGCGCCGCGTTGCGTGGCATGAAGGACATCATCGACGATCCGGCCGGCGCGGCGGCGGACTTCGTCAAGTTCCTGCCGAGCTGGCAGGGCAAGGAAGGCGCGATCAAATGGACGTTCGAGTACTACGCCAAGAACGTCTACACCGGCCAGAAACGCCTCGGCGAGGTCGACGGTGCGCGGCTCGCCAAGTTGCAGGACTTCTATATCGACAAGGGCATCATCCAGAACAAGATCGCCGTGGGCGACCTGTTCACCAACGAGTTCATCGGCTGAGGAGGCCGCGCGTTTCCGTCACGGGCGCTGTCGCTGCGCCGGTACGATCGGGAATGCTTTGCCTTCGAACACCGTGCCCCAGATCGGGATATCCTTCAGCTTGATCGGCTCGATCGCGTAAGGGTCTTGCTCCAGCACCGTGAAGTTGGCGATCTTGCCCGGCGCGATGCTGCCGATCTGGTCTTCCTTGCGCCACGAAAAAGCGGCGTTGATGGTGATCGCACGCAGCGCCGCATCGCCCGAGACGCGTTGCGTCGGTCCTGCGACGCGGCCGGAGGGCGTCGTGCGGTTGACGCCGCACCACGCCAGATAAAGCGGGGCGCTCGGCGCCATCGGCAGGTCCGAGTGGAAGGACAGCGAGATGCCCTGGTCGAGCACCGACTTCGACCGCACCATCATGTCGGCGCGGTCAGGCCCGAGGCCGACCCGGCTATATTGGTCGGCGAAGCCTACGGTGTAATAGGGATTGGCGCTGACCAGCGCGCCCAGCCGCTTGATACGCGCGACCTGGTCTTCGGTTGCGTTGGCGAAGTGCACGATGACGCAGCGATGATCGGTGCGCGGGTGCTCGCTATTGAGCTTCTCCAGGATGCCGAGCAGCACCTCCAAACCGAGGTCGCCATTGACGTGGGTGTGGATCTGATAGCCGGCGTTCCAGTAGAGCCGCGCGCGCTTCTCCAGTTCGGCTGGCTCCAGAATCCACTCGCCTTTGTGGCCGTCGAGATAGCCGTCCTTCATCTGCATCAATTGCGAGATGATGGCGCCGTCGCAGAACAATTTGATCTGGCCGGGGAAGAACATCACCTTCTTGCCGGGCCCTTCCGGCGCGACGGCGATCTGCGCCTCGGTCGCATCGAGCGCGCGATCGATACCGACGCGATCGACGATGCCGCGTCCGTCGGCGATGAAGGTGGTGTACATCGGTGTCTCGGGCGCACCCAATATCTGCTCGTAGAGCGTCCAGATGTCGGGTGTGTAGAGCGCGCCGGGCTCCATATAGGCGGTGACGCCGTTGCCGTGCAGGTAAGCCACCATCTGCTTGAGGCCGAAGACGAGCCGCTCCGGCGTCGCCAGCACCTTCAGCATCGGCGCGATCATCAGATTGAGCCCGCCCTCCCAGAAATGGCCGGCGCGCCAATCGGCCTGCTCGCTGTATTGGCCCTTGCCGAGCGTCATCGCCTCGGTGATGCCGAGGGCGTTGAGCGCGGCCGTGTTCAGATAGAATTCGTGGCAGGAGCGATGCCAGATGGCGATCGGCCGCGTCGCGCTGAGCTGGTCGAGCTTGGCGCGGTCGAGCGGCCCATGCCACAGCGCGTGATAGCCCCAACTGAGCAGCCAATCGTTCGGCGCCTTGAGCGCCGTTTCAGCCTGTTTCAGGCGCGCCCAATAGTCGTCGGGGCTCATCGCCGCCTTATGCGTCACCGCCGGCAGCACCCAGTCTTCCGGTGCGATCACTGTCACGGCCAAAGTCAGCGCGCCGAGGATCGGATGCAGGTGCTGGTCGATCAGGCCGGGCAGGACGCACTTGTCTTTGAAGGTCTCGTCAATTGTGTAGGCCTGGGCGCCGAGCGCCGCTTTGACCTGATCGAGCGTGCCGATCGCGACGATACGCTTGCCGGCAACCGCGACCGCCGTTGCTTCCGGCGCGCCGCGTTCCATGGTGATGATTTTCCGCGCGGTGAAGACCGTGATCGGCGCGGCCGCCGCGGTGGGCGCACCACCGGGCAGCCCATGCGCCAGACTGTCATTGATGCCGCCATCGGCGCGCGCCGGCACCACTGCTTCGGCGATGAACGGGCCGCTGGTGGCAACGGCGGCGGCGCCTTTCAAGAAGCGCCGGCGCGACGGCCATGACAGGGAACGGAAGGCGCTTTGGAACGCCGGGCTGCAGGCAATGCACATAATATCAGCCTACGAGGCGGCCCGGTGCTTTGCTTGACCTAGATCAACGCGCCGGCCCTGGCGCGCACCGGCTTCTATTCGTGCCGGTGCATCGCCGAATCGGCCTTGGTATCGCGCATGAACAGATAGACGATCAGCGAGATGCCGATCATGCCGGTGAGGTAGTAATAGAACCAGGCTTCGTGACCGATGGATTTGAACCACAAAGCGATCGAGTCCGCCGTGCCGCCGAAGATCGACACCGTCAGCGCGTAGGGCAGGCCGACGCCGATGGCCCGCACATTGGTCGGGAACAGCTCGGCCTTCACCACGGCATTGATCGAGGTATAGCCCGATACGATCATCCAGGCCGCCGCGATCAAAAGGAAGGCCGCGAAGGGCCCCTTCACATTCTGCAAGGTGGTCAGGAGCGGCACCGTGAACAGGACGCCCGAGACGCCGAAGGCGATGAGCAGCCATTTGCGGCCGATGCGATCGGAGATCGCGCCGTAGATCGGCTGCAGCACGATGCCGAACAACAACGCGGACAGCGTCACCATCGTCGTCTGGTCGTCGGTGAGGCCGACCGACAGCTTGAGAAACTTCTGCATATAGGTGGTGTAGGTATAGAAGGCCGCAGTGCCGCCGGCCGTGAGGCCGACCACGAGCAGCACCTCGCGCGGATATTTCATCAGCGTCAGCACCGACGATGTGCGCTTGACGGTCTTCTTGGCCTGCTCGAAGGCCTCGGTCTCCTGCAGATTGCGGCGCATGACGAGCGCCACGATCGCCAGCAGCGCGCCGATGAAGAACGGAATGCGCCAGCCCCAGGCGCGGATTTCCTCGCCGGTCAGGAACACCTTCTGCAACAGCATGAGCACGATCAGCGCGCAGATCTGCCCGCCGATCAGCGTGACGTATTGGAAGCTTGAATAGAAACCACGGTGGCGCTGGTCGGCCATCTCGGTGAGATAGGTCGCGCTCGTGCCGTATTCGCCGCCGAGGCTGAGGCCCTGGACGATGCGCGCGACGCCGAGCGCGATCGGCGCCAGGATGCCGATGCTCGCATAAGTCGGCGTGACGGCGATCATCAGCGAGCCGAAGCACATCATTGTAACCGACAGCATCAGCGAGACGCGGCGGCCGTAATTGTCGGCGATATGGCCGAACAGCCAGCCGCCGAGCGGGCGCACGATGAAGCCGGCGGCGAACAGAAGCGCGGCGTTCAATTGCTGGACGACGGGGTCGGAGTTCGGAAAGAAGGCGCCGGCGAAATAGAGTGCGAAGGCGGCGTAAGCATAGAAATCATACCACTCGACGAGATTGCCGATCGAGCCGATGAAGATCGCCTTGATGCGGCGGCGCATGTCGGCAAGGTCGAGATGGTCG
>JANLJK010000329.1 GCA_029255525.1 Pseudolabrys sp. | reverse complement strand
CGCCTTCATCATCCTGGTGATGCAGTACAAGCTCGCCTCGGTCGGCGAATGGGTGCTGGTGATCCAGGGCGTCATCTTCGTCGCCTGCGTGCTCCTGTTCCGCCGGGGCATCGTCGGCGAATTCGCTCACAAATTGCGCATCAAGCTTTAGGCGCGCGGATGGCGGTCTGACGAGGCCGGAGGCGGGTGGGGGGACCCAAGCTCCCCTCGATCCCGCATGCCTGCTTCCCGGGAGCCTATTCCGGGGGGCATTCGCCGGCTGGTGGTACCATAAACGGCATAGAGCCGTACCCTGTTCATCGCAGGGTCAGGTTCCGGCGCTATTGTGGGCGAATCATACCTGAATTCAGCCCCTCCTTGCCGGGTACCCCGCGACACCATGAACGTTCACGCCCCCCGCCTGACCCTGGCGCCTGAACCCGCGCCGATCCCGACGCGCAAGCGCACGGCCGCCTTTTCCGGCGGGCAGGTCGCGGTGGTCACCGTTCTGATGCTGGTCGTGGCGTCGATTCCGATCTGGACCAATCCGGTCCCGCCGCTGTCGGACTACATCAATCATCTGTCGCGCATGCAGGTGATCGCCAACATCGGCAAGGACGCCAATCTGTCGCGCTTCTACGAGATCGTCTGGCAGCCGATTCCCAATCTGATGATGGACCTGATCGTGCCGGTGATCGCGCGCGCGGTCCCGGTCTATCAGGCCGGCCAGATCTTCCTGATCGTGATGTTCGCGTTGCTGATCTCCGGCGCGCTCGCGCTCAACCGCGCTCTGTTCGGGCGCTGGTCGGCATTTCCGTTGGTCGCCTTTCCGCTGCTCTATAACCACGTCTTCCTGGTCGGGCTGACCAACTACATTTTCGGTATCGGCATCGCGCTCTGGGCGCTTGCGTGCTGGACGTTCCTGCGCGAGCGGCATTGGGCGCTCAGGCTCACGGTCTCGACGCTGTTCACGGTCACGCTGTTCTTCTGTCATCTATCGGCGCTCGGCGTGTATGGCGTCGGCCTTCTGGCGATGGAGTTGTGGCGGCTGTGGACGCGGCGGCAGGAGCCGCTTGGCTGGCGGCTCGTCGATTTCGTCGCTACCGGCATTCCGTTCCTGCCGGCGCTGCCGCTTCTGTTGCAGAGCCCGACCATGCGGCTTGCCGAGGAGAACTATTGGGAGCGGCTCGGTAAGATCGACGGGCTTGTCTACGCCGTCCAGGTCTATTCCGATATCGCCGCCTTCGCGCTCTTGGCGATCGCGATTGCCGGCCTCGTCTGGGCGGTGCGGCACAATCTGATGCGCTTTCATCCGCTGTTCTGGGTGATGCTGGCTGTGTGTGGCGTGGTTTATTTGGCGATGCCGCGCGTCGCCTTCGCCACTTACATGGCCGACCAGCGATTGCCGATCGCCTTCGTCTTCATGCTGATCGACTGCGCCGACATCGATCTGCGCCACCGCGTGGTGCGTCGTGGCTTCCTCGCCTTCCTGGTGGTGACGCTCCTGGTGCGGGTGATCGAGGTGGACGTGACGTGGGCGGAGCTGTCGACCTCGACCAGCGAATTCCGCGCGTCGGTCAAGCGCATCAAGCCGGGATCGAAGGTGCTCGTTGCTTATGCCAAGGCCGACGGCGGCGACAATGTCGCCGAGTTCGGTCTCGTGCATGCGGCCTGCCTCGCCATCATCGAGCGCTCGGCGCTGGTGACGACGGTGTTCAGCGTGAAAGGCAAGCAGGTTCTGCATGTGAAGTCGGCCTATCGCGCCATCGTCGACAACGAGGACGGCACGCCGCCGACAATTTCGCGGTTGTTGGTGTCGGCCGAGCGTGAGGACCCGGACGGCCCGAAATATTGGGATCAGTGGCCGAAAAATTACGATTATGTCTATCTGCTGTTCACGGAGAGCGACGCCGACAACCCCGATCCCGCGCATTTGACGCTGATGCAGGACGGGACGAATTTCCAGCTTTACCGTGTGAATGGCCGTGGCGGCGCCGGCGGCAAGCCGATGCACATTTCCGCCGGTGAGCAGAAGCTGCTGGGACGCTAATACCCCTTTGACTTGACTCGTCTTTCCGATTGTGGGTCGCCGGCCCATGGAATTGCGGGGACGTTCGGCCGCGTTTTCCTTTGGAAAAGGCTCGAATCATTGTACTGATTCGAATCAGTCAAATTCCTTTGCGGTGGCGTCTGCGTGTTTCTGCCGGTTGCCGCCCGATCCGTATGATCGAACGGTCCACAGCCCGGCGTTCGTCACGGACCCCTCATGTCGGCTCCAGGCCGGTTCAGCATCGAACATGCCGCGCGCCAATGGCACGCTCTCGCGGAGCGTCGCGTTGCTGCCTATATCGAGCTTTATCGTAGCGGCCGTTGGCGACACTATTATAGCAGCCAGGAAGAATTCGCCGCCCGTATGCTCGATGTGATAAAGGTGGCGCGGACATTCCAGCGTCTGGCCGGC
>JANLJK010000328.1 GCA_029255525.1 Pseudolabrys sp. | reverse complement strand
ACCCCACCCCGATCGCGCTTTCGCGCGATCGACCCTCCCCTTTCAGGGGAGGGATAAGCGCGCCAACTCACAGGCTCCTCACTTGCCCGGGAACTTGTCGTCGATGCCCTTGACGTAGAAGTTCATGCCGAGGATCTGGCCGGCGTCGAGGTGTGTGCCGCCCTTGCACTCCACCGTCTTGCCGGACTGATCGACGACCGGGCATTTGAACGGATGCAACGTGCCGGCGATGATCGCGGTCTCGGTGTCGATAGCGAGCTTCTTCACGTCGTCAGGCATGTTGGTGTAGGGCGCCATCATGACCATCTTTTCCTTCAGGCCGTCCCAGGTGTCCTCGGCCTTCCACTTGCCTTCGACCGCAGCCCTGACCTGCCGGACGTAATAGGGCGCCCAGTTGTTGATGATCGCGGTGAGTTGGGTCTTCGGTCCGAACTTGATCATGTCGGAGTCCTGGCCGAAGGCCATGACGCCGCGCTGCGCCGCGACCTGCATGGCGGCGGGGCTATCGGTGTGCTGCATGACGATGTCGGCGCCCTGATCGATCAGGGCCTTGGCGGCGTCGGCTTCCTTGCCGGGGTCGAACCAGGTGTTGACCCAGATGATCTTGATCTTGATGTTCGGGTTGACGGTCTGCGCGCCGAGGATGGTGGCGTTGATGCCGGAGATGACCTCCGGGATCGGGAACGAGCCGATATAGCCGAGCACGCCGGTCTTCGACATCTTGGCGGCGATGATGCCTTGGATGTAGCGGCCTTCGTAGAAGCGGCCCGAATAGGTGCTCATATTGGGCGCGCGCTTGAAGCCGGTGGCGTGCTCGAATGTCAGCTTAGGATACTTCTTCGCCACCTTCAGCGTCGGGTCCATGTAGCCGAATGAGGTGGTGAAGATCAGGTTGTGGCCGGTGCGCGCGAGTTGCTCGATCGAGCGCTCCGAGTCCGGACCCTCATTGACGTTCTCGAGATAGGTGGTTTCGATCTTGTCGCCGAGTTCCTTGAGGATGGCCTGGCGTCCGACTTCGTGCTGATAGGTCCAGCCGAAATCGCCGACCGGCCCGAGATAGACGAAGCCGACCTTCAGCTTGTCGGCGGCGGAAGCGCTGAAACTGAACGCGGCGGCCGCGAGGGCTGCGACCGCGGTGGTGATCAGAAGTTTCTTCATGGCTCAACTCCGGTTTTCATAGCTAACGATCAGGCACGAACACCATTCCCAGCGATGCAGGCGCGGCCGACCCGGCGCTGGCGCGCGTCCGCGAAATCAACACGAGCACGATGATGGTCGCAAGATAGGGCAGGGACGACATCAACTGCGACGGAATGCCCAGGCCTGCGCCTTGCGCATGCAGTTGCAGGATGCTGACCGCCCCGAAGAGATAGGCCCCGCCGACCAGCCGGATCGGGCGCCATGAGGCGAAGACGACGAGCGCCAGCGCGATCCAGCCGCGGCCGGCCGTCATGCCTGGAATGAAGAAGGGCGTATAAGCCAGCGGCAGATAGGCGCCGCCGAGGCCAGCGCAGCCGCCGCCGAACAGCACGGCGAGGAAGCGTACCTTGAGCACCGGATAGCCGAGCGCATGCGCGGAGGTGTGGTTGTCGCCGATGGCGCGTAGCACGAGGCCGGCGCGGGTGCGGTAGAGAAACCACCAGATCGCGGCGATCAGCAGGATGGAGAAATAGACGAAGGCGTCCTGGCCAAACAGGATGCGGCCGACGACCGGCAGATCGGTCAGTACTGGAATGTAGAGATGCGCGGCGGGCGTGATCTTTTCGCCGACGAAGCCCGCGCCGATCAGGCCGGACAGGCCTATCCCTAAGATGGTCAGGGCCAAGCCGGTCGCGACCTGATTGACCGCCAAGCCAAGAGTCAGGATGGCGAAGATGGCGGATATGGCGACGCCGGCGGCGATGCCGAACAGGGCGCCGATGAAGGTCGAGCCGGTGAGCCAGGCGCCTGCGAAGCCGCAGGCCGCGCCCATGATCATCATGCCTTCGGCGCCGAGATTGAGCACGCCCGAGCGTTCGACGACGAGCTCACCCGCGGCCGCCAGCAGCAGAGGCGTGGAGGCCGCGATCACCGACAGGATGATGGCTTCAACCAAGCCCATGCGCGGCCTTCGGCGATCGGATGAGACGGATGCGGTAGAGGATCATGGAGTCGCAGGCGAGCACGAAGAACAACAGGATGCCTTGGAACACTTTGGTGAGGTCGAGCGGCAGCTTCATCGAAATCTGCGCGCCTTCGCCACCGATGAAAGTCAAAGCAAGAAACAGGCCCGCCACCAGGATGCCGATCGGATTGAGCCGGCCGAGGAAGGCGACGATGATGGCGGTGAAGCCATAGCCAGGCGAAATGCCGGGCTGGAGCAGCCCGACAGGTCCAGCCACTTCGATGATTCCAGCCAGCCCCGCAAGCGCGCCGGACACGGCAAATGTGAACAACACCAACTGGTTCG
>JANLJK010000327.1 GCA_029255525.1 Pseudolabrys sp. | reverse complement strand
GTCGAAGTCCATCGGCGTGTCGATGATCTGCGCCGCCGGCACCATGCGCACCGACGAGCCGCCGGGGATCACGGCCTTGAGATTGTCCCAGCCGCCACGGATGCCGCCGCAATGCGTCTCGATCAACTCGCGGAAGGTGATGCCCATCGCCTCTTCGACATTGCACGGCTTGTTGACGTGACCGGAGATGCAGAACAGCTTGGTGCCGACATTGTTCGGATTGCCGAACGAGGAGAACCACGACGCACCGCGACGAAGAATATCCGGTGCCACCGCGATCGACTCGACATTGTTCACCGTCGTCGGGCAGCCATAGAGGCCCACATTGGCCGGGAACGGCGGCTTCAGCCGCGGCATGCCCTTCTTGCCCTCGAGGCTTTCCAAGAGTGCGGTCTCTTCGCCACAGATGTAGGCGCCGGCGCCGTGGTGCACGATGACGTCGAAGTCCCAGCCATGCACGTTGTTCTTGCCGATCAGCTTGGCCTCATAGGCCTGATCGACCGCGGCCTGCAGATGCTCACGCTCGCGGATGAACTCGCCGCGTACATAGATGTAAGCCGCATGCGCGCCCATGGCGAAGCCGGCGATCAGGCAGCCTTCGACTAGGAGATGCGGGTCGTGCCGCATGATCTCGCGATCTTTGCAGGTGCCGGGCTCGGATTCGTCGGCATTGACGACGAGGTAATGCGGCCGCTCGCCGATCTCCTTCGGCATGAACGACCATTTCAGACCTGTTGGGAAGCCGGCGCCGCCGCGGCCGCGCAGACCCGAAGCCTTCATCTCATTGATGATGCCGTCGCGGCCACGCTCGAGGATCGCCTTGGTGCCATCCCACGAGCCGCGCGCGCGCGCGCCCTTCAGACCCCAGTCATGGAGGCCATAGAGGTTCTTGAAGATGCGATCCTTATCAGCAAGCATCATTCAGCCTTCACGGACTTGAGGGTGGTCGGTCCGCCTTCCGGCGCGGAGAACTGACGGTCGATCTGCGGGCCGGGCTTGACCGGCTTGTCCTTGGCGAAGCCGTCCAGCACCTTCTCGAAGTTCTCAGGCGTGAGATCCTCGTAGGTGTCCTTGCCGATCATCGCCATCGGCGCGTTCACGCAGGCGCCCAGGCACTCGACCTCTTCCCAGGAAAAGTTGCCATCGGCCGACACGTGGAACGGATCGTGGCTGATGCGGTGCTTGCAGACCTCGATGATGTCGTCGGCACCGCGCAGCCGGCACGGCGTGGTGCCGCAGACCTGCACATGCGCCTTCTTGCCAACCGGCTGCAGGATGAACTGCGTGTAGAAGGTGGCGACCTCCAGCGCGCGGATCTGCGCCATGCCGAGCATGTCGGCGACATATTCGATGGCCTTCTGAGGCAGCCAGCCGCCGGTCTGTTCCTGCGCCCGCATCAAGAGCGGGATCACCGCCGACTGCTGGCGGCCTTCCGGATATTTGGCGATGGTGGCCTTGGCCCAGGCGAGATTCTCCTTGGTGAAGGAGAATTCCTTGGGCTGCTGCTCGGGCGGAGCGAGACGGCGGACGCTCATCGGTCGACCTCCCCGAACACGATATCGATGGAGCCGAGAATGGCGGAGACGTCAGCCAGCATGTGACCCTTGCAGAGGAAATCCATGGCCTGCAGATGCGCGAAGCCCGGCGCGCGGATCTTGCACTTGTAGGGCTTGTTGGTGCCGTCGGCGACGAGATAGACGCCGAACTCGCCCTTGGGCGCTTCGACGGCCGCGTAAGCCTCGCCCGCCGGCACGTGATAGCCTTCGGTGTAGAGCTTGAAGTGATGGATGAGCGCTTCCATCGAGCGCTTCATCTCGCCGCGCTTGGGCGGCATGATCTTGTTGTCCTGGACCTGCACCGGGCCTTGGCCCGCGGGCGAGCGCAGCTTCTCCAGGCACTGCTTCATGATCTTCACCGACTGACGCATCTCTTCCATGCGGATGAGATAGCGATCGAAGCAGTCGCCGTTCTTGCCGATCGGAATGTCGAAATCCAATTCGGCATAGCACTCGTAAGGCTGCGATTTGCGCAGGTCCCAGGCGGCGCCCGAGCCGCGCACCATCACGCCGGAGAAGCCCCAGTTCCACGCGTCCTTGATATCGACCACGCCGATATCGACGTTGCGCTGCTTGAAGATGCGGTTGCCGGTCAACAGCGTGTCGAGATCGTCGACCACCTTCAAGAACGGATCGCAGAAGGCATAGATGTCGTCGACGAGCTGCGGCGGCATATCCTCGTGCACACCGCCCGGCCGGAAGTAGTTGGCGTGCATGCGCGAGCCCGAGACGCGCTCGTAGAACACCATCAGCTTCTCGCGCTCTTCGAAGCCCCACAGCGGCGGGGTGAGTGCGCCGACGTCCATCGCCTGCGTGGTGACGTTGAGGAGGTGCGAAAGGATGCGGCCGATCTCGGAATAAAGCACGCGGATCAACTGCGCGCGCTTAGGGACCTCGAT
>JANLJK010000326.1 GCA_029255525.1 Pseudolabrys sp. | reverse complement strand
TTCGGTGCTGATGCCAAACATCGCGCGCGGCGTCGGCATCTCACGCAAGATCACATAGTCGGAAGACCGCACGCGGCTGAAGGAAATCTCGCAGGAACTCGAAGTGCCGGAATGCATGGGCGTTATACTGCGCACCGCAGGCGCCTCGCGCACCAAGACCGATGTCAAGCGCGACTTAGAATACCTGCTGCGCCTCTGGGAAACCGTGCGCGACCTGACGCTGAAGTCGACCGCACCCACGCTCGTCTACGAGGAAGGCTCGCTCACCAAGCGCTCGATCCGCGATCTCTACTCGAAGGACATCGAGGAGATCATCGTCGCCGGCGACGAGGGCTACAAGGAAGCGCGCGACTTCATGCGCATGCTCATGCCGAGCCATGCCAAGAACGTGAAGCAGTACAAGGACACGCAGCCGCTGTTCACGCGCTACGGCATCGAGAGCCAGTTGGATGCCATGTTCACACCGGTGGTGCAGCTCAAGTCGGGCGGCTACATCGTCATCAACCAGACCGAAGCGCTGGTGGCGATCGACGTGAACTCCGGCCGCGCCACGCGCGAGCACCATATCGAGGACACGGCGGTCAAGACCAACGTCGAAGCGGCCGAGGAAGTCGCGCGGCAACTGCGTCTGCGCGATCTCGCCGGCCTCATCGTCATCGACTTCATCGACATGGACGAAGGCCGCAACAACCGCACGGTCGAGCGTAAGCTCAAGGACGCGCTCAAGCACGACCGCGCGCGCATCCAGGTCGGCCGCATTTCGCATTTCGGCCTGATGGAGATGTCACGCCAGCGCATCCGCACCTCGGTGCTGGAATCCTCGACCGAGAAGTGCCCGGTGTGCGGCGGCTCCGGCCACGTGCGCTCGGTATCGTCGGTGGCGCTGCAATGCCTGCGCGCCGTCGAAGAAACATTGAACAAGGGCGCCACGCATAACCTGATCGTGCGCACGCGCTCCGAAGTCGCGCTCTATATGCTCAACCACAAGCGCGCGCATCTGCGTGCTTTGGAAGAGCGCTTCCGCATCACTATCACGGTGTCGGCGGACGCGACCGTGAACGCACAGCAGTCCTACATCGTCGATCGCGGCGAGCAGGTGCATACGATCGAGGCCGCGCGCGCGCTCGCGGCGCAGATCGCCTCCGCCGAGCCGATCGCTCCGGCCGAAGAAGAAGACTTCATCGAGAGCTTCGAGGGCGCGGAAGAAACCTTCGCCGCCGACGAGGCCGAGATCGAGGCCCGCGGCGAGCCGCGCGAGGAAGCGCAAGGCGAGACCGAAGCCGATCGCGAAGGCGGCGAGCAGCGCCGCCGGCGTCGCCGGCGCGGTCGTGGCCGCGGACGCGGCCGCGAAGAAGGCCGCGAAGGGCCACGCGAAGGCGCGCCACAGCAGTTCGCCCAGGACAGCACCGGCGAACATGCCGTCGCGCATGAAGATCACGACGCCGGCTCGCCCGAGGAAGAAGGGTTCGAGCCCGGTGAGCCGCGCGAGGCAGACGCCGCCTTCGGCGAGAACGGCGAAGGCCGTGACGGCAGCCGCCGTCGCCGTCGCCGGGGTCGTCGCGGCGGACGCCGCAACCGCGGCCGCAATGGCGAGATCCTCCCGGGCAACGGGCACGATAACGGCGACCAGGAAGAAAACGCCGTGACGTTCGAACAGGGCGTCCACGAGACGACCGACGGCACGCTGCATCCGGTGGTGAGCGACGAAGACGCCTCCGTCATGGCGCCCGCCTTCGCGCAGCCGACGCCGATCCATGTCGAAGCCGCGCCGGCGCCCGCTCCGGCCAGCGCTCCGGTGTCGGATGCAACGCCGGCGCAAGAGCCGCCGCGCCGCCGTTCGACCATTCGCGAGCCGGCGCCGATCGTGACCTCGGAAGCGTCGCCGCCCTTGCCACCGCCGGTGGTCGAGTCCGCGCCGATGCCGACGCCGGTCGTCTCTTCGACGAGTGAAGAACCCGCCACGCCGAAGCGCGGCTGGTGGGCCAAGCGCCTGCTCGGCGACAAGGGCTAAACAGCCTTCGATAATCAAAAGCAAACGCCCGCATGCCTTACCGCATGCGGGCGTTTTCGTTTTTACGTGGTCCGCCCGCCGTAATGACATCTCCCTATAAGCGACGTGAAGAACGCGCTAAGATCGACGGCAAGGACGAACACTAAGGACAACGCGCCGATGAAGTCCGCCTGGAACGACACCGACGCCAAGGACGCCGTCGCCCGCTACGGCGCGGCCGGCCTTTCCGCCGACGTGGCGCTGCGCGTTTACACGACACGCCTGCTCGGTCGCGATCCGAAGCTCGTCCTGCATGGCGGCGGCAACACCTCGGTGAAGACGCGCGCGACCGATCTCAACGGCGACGAGACCGACGTGCTCTGCGTCAAAGGCTCCGGCTGGGACATGGCGACAATCGAGCCTGCCGGCATGCCGGCGGTGCGGCTCGAGGCGCTGCGGCGTTTGCGCGCGCGCGACGCCATGCCTGACGACGAGATGGTGCGCGTGCAGCGCGCCAACCTTATCGACCCCTCCTCGCCCAATCCGTCGGTCGAGACATTGCTGCACGCCTTCGTGCCGCACAAATTCGTCGACCACACGCATTCGGCCGCCGTGCTCGGCCTCATCGACCAGCCGAACGGACCCGACCGCGCGCGCGAGGTCTATGGCGCGCGCATGGGGATCGTACCGTACATCCTTCCCGGCTTCGGGCTGGCCAAGGCATCGGCGCAAGTGTTCGACGCCGATCCGACGGTCGACGGTCTGATCCTCGAAAAGCACGGCATCTTCACTTTCGGCGCCGACGCGCGCGAAGCCTATGAGCGCATGATCGAGATGGTCACGCTTGCGGAAGAGCGCCTCAAGCGCGGCCGCAAGGCCGTGTTCGTCTCCGCGCAGATGCCGCAGCAGGTGGCCGCGCTGACCGACATCGCACCGATCCTGCGCGGCGCTTGCGCCCTGCCCGATGCCAAGACCGAAGGCGCATGGAAGCGCTTCGTGCTCGACTTCCGCACCGGCGACGCGATCCTGAATTTCATCAACGGCGCCGACGTGTCGCGCTACGCCCAAGCAGGCGTCATCACGCCCGACCATACGATCCGCACCAAGAACTGGCCGCTCATCGCACCCGCGCCCGCGGTGGGTGAGGGCGTGGCGTTCCGCGCCGCCGTCCGCGAGGCCGTCGCGGCCTTCGTCAAACGTTATGAAGATTACTTCGCGCGCAACAACGCGCGGGTCGGCGGCGACCGCATCATGCTCGATCCCTGTCCGCGCGTTGCTTTAGTGCCGGGCGTCGGCCTGTTCGGCCTCGGCACGAGCGCCAAGGAAGCCCGTGTCGCCGCCGATCTCGCGGAGGCCGCCGTCGAAGCGATCACCGATGCGGAAGCTTCCGGCACCTTCGAGTCGATCTCGGAAGGCGACATGTTCGACTGCGAATACTGGCCGCTCGAACAGGCCAAGCTCGGCAGCGCCAAGCCGCTTCCCCTTGCCGGCCAGATCGCGGTCGTCACCGGCGCGGGCGGCGCCATCGGCGCGGCGACGGCGCTCGCCTTCGCGCGCGCGGGCGCGGAAGTCGCCTTGCTGGATCGCGATCTCGCCGCCGCGCAGGCGAAAGCAAAGGCCATCGGCGGCGCGGCGCTGGCTGTCGCCTGCGACGTGACGGACGCATCATCGGTCCGCGAGGCTTTCGCGCAGGTCGTCGCGCGCTTCGGCGGCGTCGACATCCTCGTCTCCAATGCCGGCGCTGCCTGGCAGGGCAAGATCGGCGAGATCGACGAAGCGACGTTGCGCGAGAGCTTCGAGCTGAATTTCTTCGCGCATCAGAAGATGGCGCAGGCCGCCGTGAAGATCATGCGCGCGCAAGGCACCGGCGGTTGTCTCCTGTTCAACGTTTCCAAGCAGGCGATTAATCCGGGTCCGAATTTCGGCCCCTACGGCTTGCCGAAGGCGGCGACCTTATTCCTCGTGCGGCAATACGCGCTCGATTACGGCGCCGACGGTATCCGCGCCAATGCGGTCAATGCCGACCGCATCCGCTCAGGGCTCCTGACCGACGATTTCATCAAGGAGCGGTCGAAAGCGCGCGGCCTGACCGAGAAGGATTACATGAGCGGCAATCTGCTCGGCCGCGAGGTCACCGCCGATGACGTGGCGCAGGCCTTCCTCGCCCAGGCTCTGGCGCTCAAAACCACGGCCGATGTCACCACCGTCGATGGCGGCAATATTGCGGCGGCGCTGCGCTAATTCTCGTGGCCGTGCATAGGCTTGTCGGCCTCCCCGCACCAGGGCGCTGGCGCGCCGCGGCTAAATCGGCCAAAAGCGTGCTAACCTGATTCCGCCCCCTCTCGAAGGAGCCTGACCATGCTGGGACGTTTCTGCCTCGTCGGCGCGCTGCCGCTGCTGCTCATCGCCACGCCGGTCGCCGCCGCCACCAAGGAAGAGAAGATGGAGACCTGCAAGGTCGGCGCCGAGAGCCAGAACCTGGAGGGCGCGAAGAAGGACGCCTTCATCAAGCGTTGCATGGCCGCGGGTAATTACGAGCCGGCCGCGCGCAAGGATGCTCTGAAGAAGGGCGGTGCCAAGCCGGCCCCCGCCAAAAAGCCAGCAGCGCCTTCCGACGACAACGGCTGAACGACCGCTCTGCCTTACCCCATTGTCCGACGGTGACGTCAGGGCTCCATGCCGGAGACCGGGATACCGAAGGTCGGCGGCGACCGCGTTACTTATACGCGCAGTCGCCGCTCTTGCGCATCACCACGCGCATCCAGCCTGCACAATAATTCACTTCATTGACCCGCTATTTACCATCGCGCCCGTAAGGCCTGTGTATTCCGCATAAATTTACATCTGCCCCCTTACGTCGGAGCATGGCCGAGATCGAGAGCAGCGCGCCGCCTTGCCCCATGCCGCCGAACGAATGCGAGCGGCTGCGCGAGCTGTACAATCTCGAGCTGATCAACTCCGGCCACATCGAGCAGATCGACCGTATCTGCCGGCTGGCGCGCGATCTGTTTAAGGTGCCCGTGGCGCTGGTCAGTGTGGTCGACCACGACCACATCAGATTCCTGTCGCAGTCTGGCATCGACTTTCCGCCGCTTCCCCGCGACGAAACTTTCTGCGCGCACGCTATCATGGGCGACGGTCCGTTGATCGTCGACGACGCGCGCGAGCACCCGATCGTCAAGAACAGTCCCTTCGTGGTCGGCTCGCCGCATATCCGTTTCTATGCGGGCGTGCCGCTGCGGATCAGGCCCAGCATCAATATCGGGACGATCTCGATCTTCGATGCCGAGCCGCGGCAACTGACAGACGAGCAGAAGGCCAATCTCGTTGCCTTGTCCGGCATGGTGGTGACGGAGATCCTCAGCCGCCACGCCGCACGCGAGCTCAAGGCACGCGAGACGCGCCTGGCGCAGACCGCGCGTATGGCCAAGATCGGCGGTTACGAAGTCAAACTGCCTTCGGGCGAGTTCATCTGGGACGACCTGCTCAATTCGATCTTCGGCTTTCCGCCGGGCGAGCGGGCGTCCGCCGAATTCGTCATCAATCGCTACGATCCGGAGCAACGGGCGGCCGCGCGCGAGCGCCTGAACGCGCTGTTCACACACGGCATACCGCATGACGTCGAAATGCGCGGCACGCGGCCGAACGGCGAAGTGTTCTGGGTGCGTGCACTCGCCGAGGCCGAGATGAACGGCGACCAGGTGACGCGCGTGCTCGGCGTCGTCCAGGACATCACCGCCCGCAAGCATGCCGAGGAGCGCATCCACGAACTCGCTTATCGCGACGCCCTCACCGGCCTGCCCAATCGGCCGTCCTTCATCGCCAGCTTCAACGAAGCCGTCGCCGACGCCGCGACGTCGGGCGAGCGCGTGCATCTGGTGAAGTTCAACATCGACCACTTCCGCGAAGTCAACGACACGCTGGGCCACGAGACCGGCGATACGCTGCTCAAGATGGTCGCAACCGCGTTGCGCGACAGCTTCGGCCCGGTCGGCGGCGTCGCCCGCATCGGCGGCGACGAATTCGCGGCCTTCGTGCGCGGCGACTATACGGCCGATCAGGTGACCGCGCAGTGCGGTGAGTTCAACGCCCGTGCTCGGACCCAGCTCAGCCATGAAATGGCAGCGCTGCCTTTGGCGATCAGCGCCGGCATCGCGACGTTTCCGGACCACGGCTGCAACGCCGAAACGATCATCAAGAACGGCAAAGTGGCGCTGTTGCGCAGCAAGGCACAATCGCGTGGCACCGTGATCGTGTTCGATCCGGCGATGCGGCGCGAGGCCGACGAAAAGAACGCGCTGATGCGCCGCGTGCGCGACGGCATCGCCAACCACGAATTCATCCTGTTCTACCAGCCGATCATCGGCCTGCGCGGCGGCAAAGTAAGCGGGCTCGAGGCGTTGATGCGCTGGCGGCATCCGGAGCGCGGCATCCTGCCGCCGTCGGAATTCATGGCCGCCTTCGACGAGCCGGATCTGGCGGTTGCGCTCGGCGACGTCGCGCTTGATCTCGCCATCGCGCAGATGCGCGCCTGGCTCGACGCCGGCGTCGACTTCGGCAGCGTCGCCATCAACCTGTCGACCGCGCAGTTCCGCCTCGGCGATCTCGCCGACCGCATCCTCGGGCGCCTCGCCGCGGCCGACGTGCCGTCGCAGTGCCTGACGCTGGAAGTGACCGAGAACGTCTACATGGCCTGGGGCGCCGACGTGGTGGCCGCCACCGTGCGCAAGCTGCATGCGGCCGGCGTCGGCATCGCGCTCGACGATTTCGGCACCGGCTATGCGTCGCTGTCGCATCTGCGCCAGTTCCCGATCGACAAGCTGAAGATCGACAAGTCCTTCGTGCAGTCGATCGAAAGCGTGGCGATCGTCGATGCGGTCATCAATATGGGGTTGAGCCTCGGCATGCAGGTCGTCGCCGAAGGCGTCGAGAAGGCCGAGCAGGTCGATCTCCTGCGCCTGAAGGGCTGCGATTACGTGCAGGGCTATGTCTTCGCCAAGCCTTTGGCGCCCGACCAAATCGCCCTTTACATCGCCGATTTCGCGGTGAGCGCGCCCGCGCGCCGCGGCAGTCAGCGCGCCGCCGGCTGACCAGAATACCTTGACCTAAAGCAAAGCCCGCCTGGCGCGCGGCCGCGATACTGCGGCCTTGCCATGGGGAACCGGACGATGCGACTGACACCATTCATCGGCGCCGTGATCGGCGCATGGCTTCTGACCTTGCCGGCGCAGGCCGAAAACAAGGTGCCGAGCACGCAACAACAGGAAGTGCTGATCAAGACGGCGTTGCTCAGCCTCAACGATGCCAACGTCACCGGCAATTACGGCGTGCTGCACGCCAAGCTCGCCAAGGCGTTCCGCGAGCAGTTCACGCCCGACCGGCTGAAGCAGAGCTTCAAGACCTTCGTCGATCAGAAGGCGGACTGGAGCCTGATCGCCGCCATGGAGCCGATCCCGACCGAGCCAGCCGCCATCAATATCCATGGCGCGTTGATGTTGCGCGGCTATTTCAACACCAAACCGAGCCGGCTTACCTACGATCTCGATTTCGTGCCGTCCGAGGGCGAATGGAAGCCGGTGAAGCTGAACGTGAAGGTGCGGCCGCCAAACGAATGAGGCGGCCTTTCCCGTTCATCCTCAGTTGCAGCAAGGTGCCGTTATGACAGACCCCGCTCCGTCCCCATCGCGCGCCGCGCCCGTCGCCGCGGTTGCCGCCGTCGCCACATGGCGCAAGGTCGTCGCCGCCATCCTCGACTTCGTCTTCATCTTCTTTGTCGGCGGCTACGTGATCGCCTATGCGACCGGCGACCTCACCGAAGAGGGCTTTTCCCTCAATGGCGGCCCGGCTTTCCTGCTGTTCGGCCTCGTCGTGCTCTATTTCGTGATCTTCACCCGGTTTCTCGGCGGTACGCCGTTCCAGCGCCTGCTGCGGGTACGCTGACCCGCCGCCAGTCGTTCAAACTGCGCGCATCTCGTTCAGCGTTCGTCAATCAGACCCGGGGTACCGTTGGTAAGATTATTCTAACCGACGCGGACCTCTGCGTGGCACAGTCGCTGGCATCGAAATCATGGCGCGCCCGGCGGTTGCCCGGGCCGATCGTGATATCGCCGCGCCGGTCCATCGACACCAAGAGCCTCGCCGGCCTGGTCGCCTTCCTCGTCGTCTCGGCCGCGATTGCCGGTGGGCTCACGGGGATGGTCAACACCCCGCTTCCCCGCGACGAGCCCGCGCGCACCGAAGAGGACTTCCGCGTCGGTGCGATCATGTATGTGCCGGTCAAGGGCGCGACCTGCGAAATCCACCGCTTCGACAATGCCACCGGCCGCGTGGTGCCCGACGGCTATATCGACTGCGAGCGCAGACTGACGCCGAGCGGCGCCAATGCCTATGCGCAGGGCACGGAACGCAACGAGCGCATGCGCGCCGTGCTCCAGAGCTTCCGGAAATAGCCGCGCGCCTCAGTCGCTCTGCAAAATGACGTTCTTCACCATCGGATAGATCTGGTTCTGCCAGGTCCGTCCCGAGAAGACGCCGTAATGGCCGACGCCGGCCTGCATGTGGTGACGCTTGCGATAGGGCCGCAGCGACGAGCATAGATCGTGCGCGGCGAGCGTCTGCCCCACCGCGCAGATGTCATCCTTCTCGCCCTCGACCGTGAACAGCATCGTGCGCTTGATCGCCGCCGGCTCGACCTTCTGGTTGTCATAGGTGAGCTGACCGAGCGGCAACGCATGCTCCTGGAACACCAACCGCACCGTCTCGAGATAAAACTCGGCGGAAAGATCGAGCACCGCGAAATACTCGTCGTAGAAGGCCTTGGTCTGCGCGGCCTTGGCGTCCTCACCTTTGGCGAGGTTCTCGTAGAGGTCCTGATGCGCCTTGATGTGGCGCTGGAGATTCATGCTCATGAAAGCCATGAGCTGGACGAAGCCGGGATAGACCTTGCGGCCACCGCCGGAATAGCGGTACGGCACGCGCGCGATCAGGTTGTTCTCGAACCAGTCGATTGATTTTTCCTTGGCGAGCTCGTTCACCTTGGTCGGGTTGACGCGCGTGTCGATGGGACCTGCCATCAACGTCATCGAACGCGGCTGCGCCGGATTGTTGCCTTGCGCCATCACGCTCGCCGCGACCATCGCCGCGACGCAAGGCTGGCACACCGCCACCATATGCGCGCCCGGGCCGATCTTTTCCAGGAAGCGGATCATGTGCGCGACATACTCATCGAAGCCGAAGCGCCCCGCATCCAACGGCACGTCGCGCGCATTGTGCCAGTCGGTGATGTAGACATCGTGCTCGGGCAGCATGGTGCGCACGGTGGCACGCAAGAGCGTGGCGAAGTGGCCGGACAAGGGCGCGATCAGCAGCACGCGCGGCTGCTCTTGCGTGATGTCCTTCTTGAAATGCAGCAAGGTGCCGAATGGCGTGACGTCGGCGGCTTCCTCGGTGACCGCGATCTCTTCATTACCGACGGTGACGCTGTCGATGTCGAAGGCCGGCCGCGTATGGGTCAGGCCGGCGCGCGTGATCAATTCATAGGCCGCGGTGAGGTTGCTCAACACCGACGGCCGCAAGCCCGCGACATTGCTGCCCCAGGTCTTCAGGGCCACGTCCGCTATCGCGCGGACCGGCATCATGATGTCGGAATGCGCCTGATACGCCTGATAAAGCATCCATACCCCGGCGGCCCCGGCGGACCGCAGAGGGAAAGTTAGAGCATTTCATGCTGCGCTGCGAGATAAATTGTGGACAGGAGCGGTTCCGTCTGCCCCGGCGACGGCGGTCAAAAGCCGATGGGCAGGCATCGGGACGCGTTGACCTATGCTGACGGCACGCGCCGACTCACCCCCACGAACGGACCCGGCATGATCAGGGCCTCAATCACCTTTCTTCTCAGCAATTTCCCGCTGACCTTCCTGATGGCCGGTCTGCTGGCGGCAGCCGGGGCCATCGCCCGCGCCAAGCCGCCGCGCGACGGCGCGCTGGTGGTCGAGAAACTGCTCGCTTGGCACGTCTTTTTCAGTATCGGCGTCAGCAATCTCTACAATTTCGTCATGCACGCCTTTTTCGGCGCGATCGCGGCGCGTTTCATCGGCTGGGCGGATAGCCCGTTCCAGTTCGAGGTGGCCATGGCCAGCCTCGGCTTTGCCATGGTCGGCTTCCTCGCCACCTTCCGCAGCTTCGATATGCGTCTTGCCGCCATCCTGGGGCCCGGCATCTTCACCCTCGGCGCGGCCATCGGCCATGTCCGGGAGATGATCACCGCCCATAATTTCGCGCCCGGCAATGCCGGCGTGATCTTCTGGATGGACATCCTGGTACCGTTCATCGGCTTTGCGCTGCTTTGGCTGCAAGCGCGGCAGGCCCGCCCCGGCACCCACGCCGGATAAAGTGCCAGACGGCGCCGGAAACGATTGAATGATCTGTACTTTCGGCTAAGCTTGTCATTGCCGGGTCATGTGAAGCAGGGACATTAGCGTCCAATGGCCAAGGCTACCCTCACGATCGCCAGCAAGAATTACGGCTCCTGGTCGCTGCGCGGCTGGTTGCTGTGCAAGATGTCCGGGTTCGACTTCGAGGAGAAGATGGTCGGCAGCGACGATCCCTCGACGCGCGCCGAGCTCTTGCTGCTGTCGCCGTCCTTCCTGGTGCCCTGCCTTACCCATGACGGCATCAAGGTCTGGGACACATTGGCGATCGCCGAATATCTCAACGAGATTTTGCCGGAGGCCGGCCTCTTGCCGGAAACACGCGAAGCCCGCGCGCATTGCCGCTCGATCTCCGGCGAGATGCATTCCGGCTTCACCAACTTGCGCTCGGCGCTGCCGATGAATCTCAAAGCGCATCATCCGGGCTTCAAGGTCTGGGCCGGCGCGCAGGCCGACATCGACCGCATCATGAGCATCTGGCGCGAATGCCTGGCCAAGACCAAAGGACCGTATTTGTTCGGCCCCTCGCCGTGCATGGCCGACGCCATGTTCGCGCCGGTCGTCACGCGCTTCCTCACTTACGATGTGAAACTCGACTCCGATTGCGCGAGCTACGCCAAGGCGATCATGAAGCTGCCGGCGATGGGCGAATGGCTCGACGGCGCCAAGGCCGAACCGGACGAGGTCGTCGAGCTGGATGTGGAGTTCTAGAAGCAGTTCGTGTCCCGGGCGCGGGCGCACTTACGGTGCGCCGCAGACCCGGGACATGCTCTACCGCTTCAACGACGGCGCCGGTTATAGCATGGACGCTCACCTGCGCCGCTTGCGACCGGTGATCATCGCTTTCACCAGGTTCTCGCGGTGCTCGAAGCTCGCCACCAGCACGCCGAGCACATGGAAAATGACAAGCCCGACGGTCAGGTTGGCGAGAACTTCGTGGATCTCCTCGACAGTCTTCGCACCCCAATACGCCTCGGTCGTCATCATATAGCCGGTGATACAGGTGCCGGTGAGCGTGACCAGCAGTCCGACGATCATCGCCCCGCCGGCCGGATTATGACCGATGTAGCGAGGCGCCCTGAGCAGAGCGACATCGCGCAAGTAGCTCAGAGTCGCGCGCGGCGAATGCACGAAGTTGCTGAAACGCGCGTGCGCCGGACCGACGAAGCCCCAGACGATGCGTAATGCCACCAAGGCGGCAATCGTATAGCCGGCGGCGATATGCACTTTCTCGATCTCGTCAGCGGTCAGATAGGCCACCAGGAACAGCGTCGCCAGCGACCAGTGAAACACCCGCACGAACGGGTCCCAGACTTTGACCGTTGCCGGCGGCGTGGCGCCGCCGGCTTCGATGCTGTCATTCAGGGTGCTCATGGCTGAGGCCCTTAGTTCTGGCCGACGATCTGGCCGTTGGTCGGATCGAGGAACAATTCGACCTGCTTGCCATCCTTGTCGATCGTGTAGAACTCGCCGCAGGCCTTCTTCAGCTTGGCCTTCTGCACCTTGTAGCCCTGAGCCTCGATCTTGGCCTGCAGGGCCTCCACCGACAGCCACTGGTTCTCAGGCGTCGCGGTGCAGGGGCGCCCCAGGCTACCGGCCTGGGCAGCGACGGCGGTGCCGAGGACGGCGGCGGCGACGGCGAAAGCGGTGATCTTGCGCATGATTTTCTCCGGTATGCCGCCCGGCCGCACCATGCGGCGGGCGATGGCGCAACCCTGCCGGAATGGCGCTGACGACCACCTGTTGATCCATGTCAGCCACCTGTCAGGTCGCTTGGGGCATGATGGCCGCACCCCAATAGGTGTGACCGGCCATGCGCTTACGTCGTATTTCAACGGGAATTGCCTTGGCGCTCGCAGCCGCTGCTTTGCTGGCGGCGGTGCCGCGGCCGGCCTTTGCGCGCGACACCGACGAGCACCGCCGCGACGAAATCCGCCGCGCCGTCGAGGCCGGCGAGATCCGATCCCTGGCGGACATTCTCAACGCCGTCCGCGGCAAACTGCCCGGCGAGGTCGCCGGCGTCGAAATCGAACATAAAGACGGTCGCTGGCTCTACGAACTCCGGGTGATCGACGGCCAGGGCCGGCTGTTCGAGGTCTATATCGGCGCGCGCAGCGGCACGATCGAGCGGATCAAGGAGAAATGATGCGCCTGCTGCTTGTCGAAGATGACCGACGGATCGCCTCGGATGTCGCGCGCGCGCTCGAAGCCGCGGGCTATGTGGTCGAGACCGTTCGCGACGGCGAAGAGGCCTGGTTCCGCGGCGATACCGAAGACTATGGCGCCGTCATTCTCGATCTCGGCCTGCCGGGCATGGATGGGCTCGCGGTGCTCAAGCGCTGGCGCGCGAACGGCAGACAGATGCCGGTGCTGATCCTGACCGCGCGCGGAAGCTGGGCGGAACGCGTCGATGGGATCGACGCCGGCGCCGACGATTATCTGCCGAAGCCGTTCCGCATGGAGGAGTTGCTGGCGCGGCTGCGCTCGATCGTCCGCCGCTCCACCGGCCACGCCTCGTCCGTGGTCACGGCCGGCGACATTACGCTCGATGAGCGGCAGATGAAGGTGAGCCTGCGCGGCGTGCCGGTCGCCTTGTCGCCGCTGGAATATCGCCTTGCCGCTTACCTGATCCGGCATCGCGGGCGTGTGCTGTCGCAGCATGAACTCGACGAAAATGTGTACGGCCATGGCGAAGACCACGATTCGAACGCGCTCGAAGTGCTGATCGGCCGCGTGCGCAAGAAGTTGGGGCCCGATCTGATCGAGACGCGCCGCGGCTTCGGCTATCTGGTGCCGGAGACGCCGGCATGAGCTGGGGGTCGCTGCGGCTACGGCTGGTCGCGGGCGGGATCGTCGCGATCCTGGTGGCGCTGACCATTGCCGGCGCGGGGTTGATCCTGCTGTTCGAACGGCACGTCACCCGCACTTTGGCCGACGATCTCGACGTTCACCTCAAGCAATTGCTGGCCGGCATCGATGTCGATGCCCAGGGCCGTCTGGTCACGAACCGACCGCCGGCCGATCCGCGCTTTGCCGATCCGCTGTCGGGTCTCTATTGGCAGGTGACGGACGATCGCGGCCAATTGCTGCGCTCGCGCTCGCTCTGGGACAGCACTTTGCAATTGCCTGTCGACACGCTGGCGCCGGGCGCGCTTCATCATCACGAGGTCGTCGGCCCCGCCAAGGCCCACCTGCTGGTCGCCGAACGGAGCATTCTTTTGACGGTCGACAATCGGCGCGTGCCGGTCCGCGTCGCCGTCGCCGTGGATCTGGCGCGCGTGTCGGCGGCGGCCACGGCGTTCGCCAAGGACCTGACCGTTGCGCTCGGTCTGCTCGGTTTGGTGCTGGCGGTCGCAACCTCCGTCCAGGTCGGTCTCGGCTTACGTCCCCTCGACGCGCTCCGCCGCGGCGTCGCCGAGATCAGATCGGGACGGCGCCATCATCTGCCGACCTCGGTGCCCGCCGAGGTCCAGCCGCTCGTCGACGAACTCAATGGCTTGCTGGACGCTCAGGAAGAGGAAATCGACCGTTCACGCAGCCGCGCCGCCGATCTTGCCCACGGGCTCAAGACGCCGCTCGCGGCGCTCGCGGCCGACGCCGCGCGCCTGCGCAAGCATGGTGAAGCAGCCATCGCCCAGGATATCGAGGCTGTGGGCGACGCCATGAGCCGCCACGTCGACCGCGAGCTGGCAAGGGCCCGGGTGCGCGGTGCCGAACGACATCGAGCCAGCTCCTCCACGGTTCTCGCGCCGCTGGTCGGCTCGCTTGTCGCCACATTGTCGCGAACGGCTCCCGCCCGGCACGTGAGTTTCGAGCCGCAAATTGCCAAAGACCTGCAGGTGCCGCTCGACCGCACCGACCTCGCTGAAGTGCTGGGCAATCTCCTGGAGAATGCCGCGCGGCACGCCACGGCGCGCGTCCGCATTGCCGCCGACCCGACTGCGGGCCCGTCGATCGTGATCGAAGACGACGGCATAGGTATCGCGCCCGAGCAGTGGCCGCGCGTTCTCGAACGCGGCACGCGTCTCGATGAACGCGGCGAAGGCGCCGGTCTTGGGCTCGCCATCGTCCAGGACGTTCTCAATGCCTATGGCTGGCGACTTGACCTCGCCAAGTCGGACCTCGGCGGTCTGAAGGCGACGATTGCTCCAAATGCTTCTCAATCGGCTGACACCACCGCCTCAGCCGCCTGACCACCAACTGACAACCGAAACACCATCGTGGTGATACCCAGGAAAACGCGCAGATGCCTTCCACTCCCCATATAGAGAAACATTTCACCGCGACCGAAACTGTGCGGGATGTCGTCATCGGCATGGCGGATGGCCTTACGGTTCCGTTCGCTCTGGCGGCGGGCTTGGCTGCTGCCGTTTCCTCCACAAAGATCATCGTCACCGCTGGCCTTGCCGAGATTGTCGCCGGCGCGATCGCCATGGGGCTGGGAGGTTATCTCGCGGCGAGAACGGACGCCGAGCATTACGGATCAGAACGCAAGCGGGAAGACTGGGAAATCGACAACCTCCGCGGCAAAGAAGTCCAGGAGGTCACCGACATCTTTCAAGGCTACGGCTTAGAGGGCGAGCCATTGAACACCGTCGTTTCGGCGATCACCTCGGACCGCAAGCGCTGGCTCGATTTCATGATGCGTTTTGAGCTTGGGTTGGAGGAGCCTGATCCGAAGCGCGCGCCCATCAGCGCCGGTACTATCGCCGTGTATTATCTGGTCGGCGGCCTCATCCCGCTGGCGCCTTATATGCTGACTTCGTGTATTCCCGACGCCTTTCTCTATTCCGTCGGCTTCACCGCCATCGCCCTGCTCGTGTTCGGAGCGATAAAGGGCCATTTCACCGGCATCAACAAAGCGAAATCGGCGGGTCAAACGCTGCTTGTCGGCGGGCTTGCCGCGGCCGCGGCCTACGGCTTGGCGCACGCGTTTGGGTAACGGTCTGCAGTGCGCTTGCGGCGCGTGGCCGACCTGGGACACGCCCTACTGCTTCAACCAATCTCCGATGCGCTTCACCGCTTCGTGCATCTCTTGCGCGGAGCCGGCGTAGCAGAAGCGTAGGAAGTGGCGGCCGTCGATCGGATCGAAGTCGATGCCCGGCGTCGCGGCGACGCCCGCTTCGTTGAGCATGCGCTTGGCGAAGTCGAGGCTGTCGTCGGAGAAGCGCTTGATGTTGGCGTAAAGATAAAACGCGCCGTCCACCGGCAGGAACTGGTCGAGCCCGGCTTTCGGCAAGCCTTCGGTCAGGATGCGGCGGTTCTCTTCATAGCCGTGCTTGACCGCCTCCATCTCGTCGCGGCCGTCGAAGGCGGCTTCGGCCGCGATCTGCGCAATCGTGGGGACCGAGATGGCGAGGTTCTGTTGCAGCCGCTCGATCGGGCGTACCAAAGGCTCCGGCACCACCATCCAGCCGATGCGCCAGCCGGTCATGCAGAAGTATTTCGAGAACGAATTGATCACCAAAGTCGACGGCGACAGCTTGGCCGCCGTTTCGGCACGGAAGGCGTAATCGAGGCCGTGATAGATTTCGTCGGAGATGACGCGGATGCCCTCCGCCTCCGCCGTCTCGATCAGAACTTTCAGCGCGGCGGCGTCCATCATGGTGCCGGTCGGATTGGCCGGGCTCGCCACCAGCACGCCCTTGAGCGGCTTCTTGCGGTGCGCGGCGATGAGCGCCTCCGGCGTCAGCGCCCAACGGGTCGACGCGGTCGTCTCGATCAACACCGGCTCGCAGCCGAGCGAACTCAGGATGTGCCGGTACGGCGGGTAACCGGGATTGGCCAGCGCCACCCGGTCGCCCGCCTCGAACATCGCCAGGAAGGCCAGGACGAACCCGCCCGAGGACCCCGTGGTCACCACCACCCGGGCCGGGTCGAGATCGAAGCTGTAGGTTTCATTGTAGTGCCGGGCGATCCGCGCCCGTAAGGACGGCACGCCGAGGGCCTCGGTATAGCCCAATCGGCCATGCGCCAGCGCCGCCATGGCCGCATCGCGCGCCACCTGCGGTGCCGGCGCCGCCGGCTGACCGACTTCCATGTGGATGATGTGCGCGCCCTCGGCCTCGCGCTGGGCCGCCGCCGCCATCACGTCCATGACGATGAAGGGTGGGACGTCGCTGCGTTTGGAGGGAATCAGGAGCTTTTTCGCCAGTTCGAGCATCGAAAACGAGACCTTTTGACCCCCGCCCCGCTGTCGCCGCATTCGGACGCCTTGCTGGCACCGCAGCGGTGTTCATGACTCAGTCGTGATGGCGGCTGCGTTGACCGGTCCGGGGCGCGTCACTAGGTTCGCGCCCAATCCCGGTCGCGGAAATCAGGATGACAGTGAAGGGCACCCCTATCAGGAGCCGGCGCATGGCGCCAGCAGCCCGCGCCATGGCGCTGGTGACGGCCTTTGCCGTTGCCACGGCGGCCATCGGCCCGGCCGCGCCTGCGCGCGCCCAGGACAGCGCCACCCGCGGCCTGCCCATTATCCGCGACACCGAGATCGAACAGTTGTTGCGCGACTACGCGACGCCGGTCCTGCGCGCCGCCGGTCTCGCCAAGCAGAACGTCAAGGTCGTCGTCCTCAACAACCGCTCGTTCAACGCCTTCGTCATGGACGGCCGCCATATCTTCGTCCACGCTGGCGCACTGTTCGACGCCAAGACGCCGAATGAGATCATCGGCGTGTTCGCGCACGAGACCGGCCACATGGCCGGCGGCCACTTGCAGCGGTTGCGTGAGCAGCTTGCCTCGGCGCAGACCGCGTCCATCATCGCCATGCTGGCTGGTGTCGGCGCGCTGGTGGCCGGGGCGCGGGCCGGCAATGGCGGCGGCGACATCGGTATGGCCGCGATCATGGCGCCGCAGTCGATGATCCAACGTTCGCTGCTCGCTTATGTCCGCACCCAGGAAGACCAGGCCGACCATGCCGGCGTGAAGTTCCTCAACGCTACGCAGCAGTCGCCGAAGGGCATGGTCGATCTGTTCAAGCGATTGAGCAACGAGATGTTGTTCAACTCGAAATACATCGATCCCTATATGCAGACCCATCCGATGCCGGCCGATCGCGTCGTCGCCTTGGAGATGCAGGGCAAACAGAGCCCTTATTGGGACCGCAAGGATTCACCGGAGCTGCAACTGCGGCACGACATGATGCGCGCCAAGCTCTCCGGCTTCCTCGAACAGCCCGGCACGGTGGCGCGCCGCTATCCGGGAAGCGACCAGAGCCTGCCGGCGCGTTACGCGCGCGCGATCTCGGCCTATCGCCACAGCGATTTGCGCCAGGCGGTCGCGCTGATCGATGGGCTGATCCAGGCGCAGCCGAACAACCCCTATTTCTACGAGCTCAAGGGTCAGGCGCTGCTCGAAGGCGGCCGCCCGAGCGAAGCGGTGGCGCCGCTGCGCCGCGCCGCGCAGCTCTCGCACAGCGCGCCGCTGATCGACGTGCTGCTGGCGCAGGCGCTCAACGCCACCGGCAACAAGGGCTATGCCGAGGAAGCCGTCGGCCTCCTGCGCAGCGCGGTCGCCCGCGATCCCGACGTGCCGCAAGCTTATACCCAGCTCGCCATGGCCTATGGCCGCAAGGGCGATCTCGCCAATGCCGATCTCGCCTCGGCGCAAGCGGCGTTCTCGCGCGGCGATTTCGTCACCGCGCGCCAGTTGGCCACCCGCGCCAAGACCCGTCTGCCGGTCGGCTCACCCGCCTGGGTGCGCGCCGACGATATCGTCAACGTCAAACCGGCCAATGTCCGCGCCGGCAACTGATACCCGCAAAGGATCGACCCCTATGACCAAGAGCCTTCTCGCAGCCGTCAGCGCCGCGTTTTTGGCCGTCGCCGTGCCGTTTGCCGCGCAGGCGGCCGAATTCTCCGCGCCGCAGAAGAGCGAGATCGAGAGCATCGTGCGCGAATATCTGATCGCGCATCCGGAAGTGCTGCAGGAGGCGATGGCCGAGCTCGAAAAGCGGCAGACCGCCGCCGAAGCCGAGAAGCATAAGGACGCCGTCAAGCAGCACGCGCAGGCTCTGTTTTCCTCGCCGCGCCAGGTCGTGCTCGGCAATCCGCAGGGCAACGTCACCTTCGTCGAGTTCTTCGATTACAACTGCGGCTACTGCAAGCGCGCCATGGACGACATGATGGCGCTGCTCAAGGCCGATCCGAACCTCAAGGTCGTGCTCAAGGAATTCCCGGTGCTCGGGCCCGGTTCGGTCGAAGCCGCCCAGGTCGCGGTCGCCGTGCACATGCAGGACAAGTCCGGCAAGAAGTATCTCGAATTCCACCAGAAGCTTCTCGGTGGCCGCGGTCAGGCGGACCGCGCGCGCGCCCTGGCCGTGGCCAAGGAGATCGGCCTGAACATGGCGCAGCTTGAGAAGGACATCGCCGGTCCCGAGGTGAAGGCGACCTTGCAGGAGAACTTCAAGGTCGCCGAAGCTTTGGGCCTCAACGGCACGCCGAGCTACGTCATCGGCGACAAGGTGATCATCGGCGCCGTCGGCCTGCCGTCGCTGCAGGAAGGCGTGAACACCGCGCGCTGCGGCAAGCCGAGCTGCTGACGGGGCGGCGCTCCGTTCAGCCGCCGACAAGGCACTTGGTCCCAATCTGGGACTATGCTATGCTGCTGATGTGAGGGTGATCGCGCTCAGTACGCTCAAGGCTTTCATCAGCCACCTTGATCATGCCGATGCCGCCGATCCGCTGATCGCCTGGTACCGGCAGGTCAGGAGCGCTGACTGGGCCTCGCCTGCAGACGTCAAACGAGCAGCGCGCGCAGCGAGCATCCTCAAAGACGGTCGCGTGGTGTTCAATATTGCGGGCAACAAATATCGTGTGGTGACGTGGATCAACTACCCGTACCGGGTCGTTTACATCCGCTTCATCGGCACGCACCGGCAATATGACAAGATCGACGCCCAGACGATTTGAGCAGCCCCATGGACATCGCACCGATCAAGAGCCAGCGCGATTACCGACGAGCCCTCAAGACCATCGAGTCGCTGATGGCGGCCAAGCGGAATACGCCTGAAGGGGATCGGCTGGATGTGCTGGTGACGCTCGTCGAAGCCTGGGAGCGGAAGCATTATCCGCTTGATCTTCCAGATCCGGTCGAGGCGATTAAATATCATATGGACCAAACCGGCCTCCAGCCGCGCGACCTCATTCCCTTTATCGGGAGCCGGAACAGAGTGCACGAGGTGCTTAATCGGAAGCGGCCACTGACGCTCAAGATGATTTGGCGGCTGCACGAAGGTCTTGGCATTCCCGCTGAATCATTGATCAAGAGCCGGGCCGCCTGACTGCGCGGCCGTGGCGCGACGCCCGGCGGCCGTTTCGCATTGCCGCTTGCTGCGTCATTCCGGGGCGCACCGCAGGCCCGAACCCGGGATGACAGAGCCATAAGGGGCATGGAACCATGTTCCACCGCGGCCGTTATTGGCCGCCATGTACACCATCGGAATGGAAGAGGAATATTTCGTCTTCGACGCGGAAACGCGGCGGGCGGCGCGGCGTATGGACAAGAAATTCCTCGCGCGCATTCAGGAACAGCTCGGCGATCGGGTCACCACCGAAATGCTGCAATCGCAGATCGAAGTGGTGACGCCGGTCTGCGCCACGATGGACGAGGCGCGACAGCATTTGTCGCATTATCGTCGCACGCTCGCCGAAGCCGCCGCCACGCGCGATCTCGGCATCGCCGCGATGGGCACATTCCCGCTCGCCTACTGGCCCGAGCAGCAGGTGACGCCGAAGGAGCGCTACGACGCCATCCTCGACGACCTGCAGATGATCGGCTTCCGCAACATGTTGTGCGGCATGCATGTGCATGTGGCGGTGCCCGAGATCGACAGCCGCATCGATCTCATCATGCGGCTGACGCCGTTCCTGCCCTTGTTGCTGGCGCTGTCGACATCGTCGCCGTTCTGGCAGGGACAGATGACCGGCCTCGCCGGCTATCGGCTCGCCGCTTACGACGAATTGCCGCGCACCGGCCTGCCCGAACTGTTCCACACCAAAGCGGAGTTCGACGCCTATGTCTCGGCGCTGACCTGGGCCAAGATCATCCCGGATGCGAGCTATATCTGGTGGGCGTTGCGGCCGTCGCTGGCGCATCCGACCATTGAGCTGCGCGTCGCCGACAGTTGCACGCGGCTGGAGGATGCGCTGGCCGTCGCCGCTTTGTTCCGCTGCCTGACGCGGGCCTTGGACCGCGACCGCGCCTTCAATGCCGGCTTCGACAGGGTTGCCCGCGCCATCACCCAAGAGAACAAGTGGCACGCCCAGCGTTACGGCACTGCCGCGACCTTCATCGACCCGTTCTCGCGCTCGCCGCTGTCGGTGCGGCAATGGCTCGACCAGGTGCTCGACCTGATCGACGAAGACGTCGCCGCGCTCGGCTGCGGGCCGGAGATCGCCCACCTGGACACCATCGTCCGGGACGGCACCAGCGCCGACCGGCAGATGGCGATTTACACCGCCGCCCGGGCGGTCGGGACCAAAAGGGTGACGGCGCTCAAGGAGGTGGTGGACTGGGCCGGGGCGACCACGGCCGGCAACCCCTGACCGCCATTCCGGGCCCGGCGCTAAAGCGCCGTCCCGGAATGACGGTGGGTCGAGGCTTCCCCTCACCCCGGCATCCCCCTATAAAGCGGCCCAGTTCGCGCCCCGTCGACGGGCGCCACCCGGCCGGATTTCCATGTCGCAGACCCTTTACGTCCTCAACGGGCCCAATATGAACCTGCTCGGCACGCGCGAGCCGGAGAAATACGGCTCTGCGACGCTCGCCGACGTGGAAAAGCTGTGCGCCACCACCGCCGCGCGCTTCGGCCTTACGGTGGTGTTCCGCCAGTCCAATCTCGAAGGCGAGTTGGTGACCTGGATCCAGGAGGCCCGGACCAAAGCCGCCGGTATCCTGCTCAACGCCGCCGGCTACACCACCACCTCGATCGCCATTCTCGACGCGCTGCTCGCGGTGCAGATTCCGGCGATCGAAATCCACATGACCAACATCCACGCGCGTGAAAGCTTTCGTCAGAACTCCTATGTATCGAAGGCAGCCAAGGCCGTGATCGCCGGCTTCGGCACCGACAGCTACAAGCTCGGCATCATCGGGCTCGCCGACATGATCGGCGCCAAGGAACAGGCCTGACGCCCGCTTCAAACGTCACGCATCTCTCTCAAGACGGATCATCGATGGCAAAATCGCCAAAGACCTTAGTCGACCGCGAACTCATCCAGGAGCTGTCCAAGCTTCTCGACGAAACGGGTTTGACCGAAATCGAAATCGAGCAGGACGGCCAGCGCATCCGCGTCGCGCGCGGCGGCCTCGCCCCGGCGCAGACCGTGGTCGTGCCGGCGCGTTCGGCCGCCGTGCCCCAGCCGATCGTTGAATCGGTTGCCAAGCCTCTCGATCCGGCCAAGCACCCCGGCGTCGTCACCTCGCCGATGGTCGGCACGGCCTATGCCGCGCCGGAGCCCGGCGCCAAGCCCTTCGTCGAAGTGGGCTCCCGCGTGAAGGCCGGCGACACGATCATGATCGTCGAAGCCATGAAGACCATGAACCAGATCCCCGCCCCGCGCGCCGGCACCGTGATCCAGATTCTGTTCGAAGACGGACAGCCGGTCGAGTTCGGCGAGCCGCTGGTGATTATCGAGTAGCTCTTTTCTGTCGTCCCCGCGAAAGCGGGGACCCAGTAACCCCTGACGATTCGAATGTGCACACAACAACCCACACGAATTACTGGATGCCCCGCCTTCGCGGGGCATGACGGCCGCAATGTTCGATAAAATCCTCATCGCCAATCGCGGCGAGATCGCGCTCCGGGTCTTGAGGGCCTGCAAAGAGCTCGGCATCAAGACCGTCGCGGTGCATTCCACCGCCGACGCCGACGCCATGCATGTGCGCTTCGCCGACGAAAGCGTGTGCATCGGGCCGCCGGCGGCGAAGGATAGCTACCTCAACATCCCGGCCATTCTCGCCGCCTGCGAGATCACCGGCGCCGATGCCGTTCATCCCGGCTATGGCTTCTTGTCGGAGAACGCGCGCTTCGCCGAGATCCTCACCGATCACGGCCTCGCTTTCATCGGCCCGAAGGCCGAGCACATCCGCATCATGGGCGACAAGATCGAGGCCAAGCGCACCGCCAAGCGCCTCGGCATTCCGGTCGTGCCCGGCTCGGATGGCGGCGTGACCTCGGACGTCGAAGCCACCAAGATCGCCGACGAGATCGGCTATCCGGTCTTGATCAAGGCCGCCGCCGGCGGCGGCGGCCGCGGCATGAAGGTCGCGCGCTCGCAGGCCGAACTGTCGACCGCCCTGTCGACGGCGCGCTCGGAAGCCAAGGCTGCCTTCGGCGACGACGCGGTCTATATCGAAAAATATCTCGGCCAACCGCGCCACATCGAGATCCAGGTGCTCGGCGACGGCAAAGGCCACGCCATCCATCTTGGCGAACGCGACTGCTCGCTGCAGCGGCGCCATCAAAAAGTGCTCGAGGAAAGCCCCTCGCCCGCGCTGAACGTCAAGGCGCGTGACGAGATCGGCGAAGTGGTCGCCAAGGCGATGCGCGAGATCAATTATCTCGGCGTCGGCACCGTCGAGTTCCTCTACGAGGACGGCAAGTTCTACTTCATCGAGATGAACACGCGTATCCAGGTCGAACATCCGGTGACCGAGATGATCACCGACATCGACCTGATTTTCGAGCAGATCCGCGTCGCCGCAGGTGCCGAGCTGACCCTGAAGCAGAGCGACATCCGCTTCCACGGCCACGCCATCGAGTGCCGCATCAATGCCGAGAACCCGGTGTCGTTTAGGCCCTCGCCCGGCAAGATCCTGCACTATCATCCGCCCGGTGGCCTGGGCGTGCGCATCGACAGCGCCGTCTACCAGGGCTACGCGATCCCGCCTTATTACGATTCGCTCGTCGGCAAATTGATCGTGCACGGCAAGACGCGCCAGGAAGCCCTGATGCGGCTCAAGCGTGCGCTTGATGAGATCGTCGTCGACGGTATCGAGACGACCTTACCGCTGTTCCGTGCGCTGCTCGCCGAGCCGGACATCATCGACGGCAACTACCACATCCACTGGCTGGAGGAATTCCTCGCCCGCGGTGGGATGGAGCAGAGCGAACCGCTGTCGTCCTGACCGGCGCGCCGTTACCGCCTAGCGGCGCGAAAGAGGTGCAAACTTCGCGGTGCGTTGATCTTGCGCAATGCGGCCGGGACGGCGAGCCCTTCATCTGGCGCAATGGCCAAAATTCACCCGCTGCCGACAAGATGGCTGCCGATTGCTATTGCGCCATTCGACGTCGACCTGGAAGTTTGCGTAATCGAGAAACGCGGCGTCTCTGAACTCGTGTTCCCGGTCCGGCGGAGCGGTTCCGACTGGGTCGATGCGCAAACCAAAGAACGCGTCTCTATCGAGCCCACGCATTGGCGACCATGGGCGGAGCGCCGCTGACCTAGAGCATCTTTGTCTTATCGGCGGCAGACAGGCTCTTCAACTTGGCCTCCTCCTCGGCAAGGAGACGGGCTTCCATGGCCCGCTTCGTCGCGTCGGTCTCGGTCTCCAGCAGTTTCTGGAAGCGTTCGATATTGGCGATGATGATACGGTACATAGGCAAGCTCCCTTTTCGATCGAACGGACCTTCTGCCGTTCACAGTCGAAATCGAGCGGGAGTACGCGTGCCACTCTGACGCGGCGGCCATCGTGTCTCTCAAACGTTAGCGCTCATATAGTGCCACTGACGATAGACAACGATATCATCACAGAACACGGACGTCGAGACGCATGCGACAATCGCCATATGTCAAGAATGGCTCATTTGTCATAGTTTTGAAGTATAATGATATATATGGCCGCATGAACGACACCGATCAGCCCGCCACGAGCGAAACCAGCGGATCGGGTAGCCGTCGTCGCGATAATCACACCGCACGACGACTTGGGACGGCCCTATAATTGCACGACCACTGTCCGTTCGCAGATACCGACGGTGGCGCGTTCTTAGAGATAATTCTTAGAGATAAGAAGTCAGCCCGAGCGACGACGACGATCCGCTGCTGCTGCTGTTGCTCTGGAAGCTCGCCAGCGAGCGATAGCTCTGGGCGATCTTCGTGGCAAAGTCGTCGGTATAACCGAGCGCCGCCTTTTCCGACGCGCTCATGCTGGAATAGAGCGACAGCAAGGCCAGCGGCGTATCCGTCGCACTGCCGGTCTGGTTGCCGGCATCCAAGGCGCTGAGCAGGCTGGCGCGGTTGCGCTGATCGAGCGCCTGGCGCGCCGCGCGCGATTCCTCGGTCGAGAAGCTCGAATCCTTGTTGAGCGCGACCACCGCCAAAGTCTGGTTATCGAAATTGGAGAAGTCGGCCTGCAGGCCAATATGCCGGCGCGAGTCAAACACCAGCTCCGTGCCGAGGTCCTTCGCCTTGTTGGCCTGCGCGTCGAGCATCGCCCGCGCATTGGCGGCCGCGCTCGCCGGATCGGTCGCGTCCGTCGCGCCATTGTTCTGCGAGGTATTGTCGAGCAGCGCCCGCACGGGATCGTTGACGTTGCCGGTGTCGGGCGCCTTGCCGAACACCTTCTTGGCTGCGGCGAGCCCATCGGTCACCGCCTGCTTCTGAAGTTGCCAGGTCGCGGTGGCGCGCTCGCCGTCTCCGGCCTGATCCAGATAGTCGGACGCCGCCTGATACAGGCTCGCATAATCGCCGGTATGCCGCGCCAGCACGACATGCGACGACATCGCGTCATCGAAGCGCGATTGCAGGACTTGGGCCGCGGCCGTGCGCTCGTCGGCGCTGAACAGCCCCTGGCTGTTCGACGCCACCGCCGCCAGGGTTTCGCGGCTCTGCCCGGTGAAGTCGACGGCGATTTGGCCGTCGAGCAACGGCGACGTAATGTCGAGCGCCTTGTATTGCGCGTCGAACCACGCCCGTGCGTCGGTGGCGGTCGAGGTGCTGCTGCTCGCGGTCGCGCTGGCCGCGAGATAGGCCTTGGCCGCATCGGAGAGCGTCACGGAGTCCGAGGACGACGTGGAGGATTGGGACTCGGTATCCGTCGCGCCGCTGGTGTCGGCGGCCGTCGTCGCGGTGCTGGCCGACGTATAGGTCGTCGCCACACTGCTGACAGAGCTTGATCCGATCGCGCTGGTCACATCGAATCTCTTCGTTGAGACGCTGAGGGTCGTACCGTGATGAGATAGTTATGGTTAATGAATTGCTAACGGCCCCAGGCGGCCGGTCGCGCGCGGTCTCAGACCATCGGAAATTCAGTGCAACTCGGTCAGCCGTGCCAAAAGCTTGCAGACATCGTCGGGATTATACGGCTTGGTCATGAACACCGAGCGCGACACCAACGGTCCGATGTCGCGGCTGTCGTAACGGCCCGAGGCATAGACCACCGGCAGTTCCGGCCGCCGCTCGCGCACCCGCGCCGCCAGTTCGCGGCCGTCGATCGTGCCCGGCAGGTTCACGTCGGTGAACAGCACGTCCACCTTCCCGCCCGTTTCGATGTAGCGCAAAGCCTCGTCGGCGGTGGCCGCCTCGTGCACGACAAAGCCGTGCTCACTCAAAGCGTCCGCGACCAGCATGCTGATCAGGACTTCGTCCTCCACCAGAAGGACCGATACCGGCGTGGCGGCGCGTCCCATGGCTCCCTCGCTGTGAACCGTTCGAGACATTTGTCGAAGCAACGCGGAACCAGGCCAGGAAGATCAAGCTTTCCGAAATTTGCCCCCATTATAATGAGCATAGGGTTAAGGACGGCCCCGCCGCCTCTTTTCAGGCGGCGCCGGACCGTCTTAAATTTGATGCCAATGGCCAGCCGCGAGAACGCCTTCGTCGAGATCACGCCGGAAGTGCTGCTGAAGGCCTATGCCTGCGGCATCTTCCCCATGGCCGAGAGCGCCGAGGATCCGGCGCTCTACTGGATCGAGCCCGATATGCGCGGCATCCTGCCGCTCGACGGGTTCCACTTGGCCTCCCGGCTGGCGCGCACGGTGCGCGCGACGCCTTATACCGTCTGGGTCGACCGCGATTTCGACGCCGTCATCGACGGCTGTGCCGAGCCCAAGCCCGGACGCGGCCGCACCTGGATCAACACCCGCATCCGCCGCATCTACCGCGCGCTATTCGACGCCGGCCATGCCCATACCGTCGAGGTCTATGACGGCGACGCGCTGGTCGGCGGCCTTTATGGCGTGTCGCTCGGCCGCGCCTTCTTCGGCGAGAGCATGTTCCACCGCGCGCGCGATGCCTCGAAGATCGCCCTGGTGCATCTGGTGGCACGGCTGAAGGCCGGCCATTACCGTCTGCTCGATACCCAGTTCGTCACCGAGCATTTGCAAACCTTCGGCGCGGTCGAGGTGCCAAAGCGGCGCTATCATCGGCTCTTGGAAGAAGCGCTCAACGGCGAAGCCGACTTCGCCGCGGTGCCGGTGGACCGGCCGGTCGCGGGGGGCGAAGCCGTGGCGATATTGAAGGGCGAATCCTGATCCGTCATTCCGGGGCGCGCGCCACTTTGCGCGCGAACCTGGAATCCAGAAACATCGAATGAGCCTATGGCTGGATTCCGGATCGCGTGCTGCGCACGCGTCCGGAATGACAAGGGAAAGTTACCGCAAGGCCGGCAGGAAGCCGGGCTGCTGCTGCTGCGCGCGCGGCTGCGGCGGCGCGGGTTGGCGCGGCTGTTGCGCCGGCTGCGTCGTCCGCCGCGTCGGCTGCGTCCGCGCCGGCGGCTTCGGCTGATCGTCGGCCGGCGCTTCGGCGACGGCCGGTTGCGCGCCTTTGCACGCGGTCAGCCACACGTCGTAGATCGGATGCTCGACCGCGTGCAGGCCCGGGCTCGCCGCGAACATCCAGCCATTGAAGATGCGCTTGATCTCGCCCGAGAGCGTCACTTCGTCGACCTCGACGAAAGCGTCGGTGTTCGGCGTCTCGGTCGGCGGCCGCGAATAACAGACGCGCGGCGTCACCTGCAGCGCGCCGAACTGCACCGTCTCGTTGATCGCGACATCGAACGAAATGATGCGGCCGGTGATCTTGTCGAGACCGGAGAACACGGCGGTCGGATTGGCGATCCGTTGCGGCGGCGGCTCGACCACCACCTCGTCACCCGGTTGCGGCGCGGTATCGCCCGGCTGCTGCGGCGCGCCACGCGGCTGGCGTTGTCCCGGCGGCAGGCCCGGCAGCGTATTGGCAACGCCCGGCTGTTGCGGCTGCTCGCCCGGCGGCGACGTCGGCGTTACCGGCGACGGCAACGGCGCCATCGTCGCCCCCGGTGGCGGCGCCAGTTCCTGCGATTGTATCGTGCCGCCACCCGGACGGCTTGATGGCGGCAAGGCCATCGGTGCCGGCAAAGGCTGCGCCGGCGGCTGATCGGAGCGCGCAGCGGCAGGCGGCCGCGCCGGCTGGCTCGAATAATACGGCGCTTGTTGCTGCTGGCTTGGCGGCGGCGGACGCTCCCGATAGGTCGGCGGCATCTGCCGCTCATCAACCGGCGGGGCATTCGGCACATTGGCCGGTGGACGCGGCGGTGAGTCGGAAAAAATCGAGCCGAACTGCGCCGACGCCGGCATTGCGGCGGCAAGCGTGGCAATCGCGAAAATGCAGACTGAGAGCCTGGGTCGCGCCATAGAACCTAGATCTAACCGGGATCGTCCCCCTCGAGACGGCACGAAGCATCGGCGCCGCCCAGTGTTGCGCCCGGTTAACACGGGGAATGCGGCGGCGGAAGGGCGGTGCTGGAACCGCTTGCGTCACCCCCCCTGCCCGCGATGCGGGCAAAACGCCGCGCCGCCTTGCCGCCCGACACGGGAACCTGCATCCTCGCCGGCAATAATGAAAAGACGTCATAGGGGAGGATTTAAGATGGGGCGATTTCTCGCATCGTTGATGGCGTGCGTCTGCGTCGTAGCGGCGGCGCTTGGCCAATCACCGGCCCGCGCCGATGATTATCCCAGCCGGCCGATCACCATTGTCGTGCCGCTCGCGGCCGGCACCGGCATGGACGCACTGGCGCGTCTCTATGCCGACAAGCTCCAGGCCTCGCTCGGCAAGCCGGTCGTCGTCGAGAACAAGCCCGGCGCCGCGCTGATGCTGGCGGCCGCCGCCGTCGCCACCGCTCCGCCCGACGGCTACACGCTTCTGGTGTCGACATCCTCGGCGATGGCGATCAATCCGGTCCTCTACAAGAAGATCAACTACAAGCTCACCGACTTGGTGCCGGTGTCGTTCTATGTGAAGTCGCCCTTCATCCTGGTGGTCAATCCGGATCTGCCGGCCAAGACCGTGCCGGAACTGATCGACCTCGCCAAGAAGAGCGAGAAGCCGCTCAGCTATTCCTCGCCCGGCGCCGGTGTCGCGCAGCACCTTTCCATGGAGTACATGAAGCAGCGCTTCGGCATCAATTTCGTCCACGTGCCTTATCGTTCGACGCCGCAGTCGGTCGCCGACATCGTTGCCAATCACGTGCAGCTCGGTTTCGCCGAAGCCGGCGCCACGCTGCCGCTGATCCGCGACGGCAAGCTACGCGCGCTCGCGGTATCGTCGTCGACGCCGATCCCGACGCTGCCGGACGTGCCACCCTTCGCCAAGGCCGCCAACGCGCCCGACTTCGAAGCGGTGTCGTGGCACATGCTGTTCGCGCCGGCGGCAACGCCAAAGCCGATCCTCGACAAGCTCAACGCCGAGATGACGAAGATCATGAGCGACCCGGAGATGAAGCAGAAGGCGACCACCATCGGCCTGTTGCCGATCGATCCGCCGTCGATTGCCGACACCGAGAAATATCTCGTCAGCGAGCGCGAGAAGTGGGGCTCGTTGGTCAAGAAGCTGGGGCTGGAAGGCTCGCAGTAGTTCTGACTTTACCCGTCATCCTGAGGTGCGAGCGAAGCGAGCCTCGAAGGATGATCGGCCGCAGGGACCGATAGGTTCACATCGTTTCCACGCATCCTTCGAGGCTCGGCCACGCAAGTCGGCTGTAGCCGACTTGCGCATCAACAATGCCGATCTCGGGTAAACCCGAGATCGGTGGCCGAGCACCTCAGGATGACGCGACTCTCAGACGAAGCGCACCTACGCCTCCGGATTCCACGCCTTGAGCGGGGCCGCCTTCTTCTCTACCATAGCGCGAATTTCACTCGGGGGCGATAAAATGGTTGATTCAGTAGGCGATATTAAAAGCTTTGGGCAGCCATCTGGAATTGGCGGATGGCTAATCCTTCCAACAATTGGGACCTGTCTTGCACCGTTCTTTTATTTGAAGGGCCTCGGCGATCTAGTGACTGTAGTTGGCGGCCCCAATTTTTCGCTTGCTGCATTGCCATTGAAAGCGTTCGTCTGGATCGAGTTCATTGTTAATTTTGGAATTATGTGTGCTTGGGGATACGCAATCTACGCACTCTTCAGTAAAAAGCGCGTCTACCCAGGGCTTTTCATTTCCCTAGCGATCATTTCGATCATCATTGTTATGCTCGATATCGGCATTGCCGGGGCTGGGTTTAATGTCGCGATGACCCATGAGGATTACGCCGGTCTCGCAAAGCAATTTATTTCCGCTCTAATTTGGGTGCCGTACATGGCCAAGTCACAGCGCGTGAGAAACACCTTTATCCAACCGTGACTTTTACAATGTAAGCAACGCGGCATGGCTCAATTCCCGCGCATGCGGGAATCCGACGTCAGGATTGCGATGTATGCAATTGTTGCGCTGGGTCCCCGCCTTCGCGGAGATGAACGGCCGCAGTGAAGCCTAAGCTTCCGGGCTCCAGGCCTTGTAGTCGCCGGTTGCCTTCGGGCGGCGGCCTTGCGCCAGCGTCGAGCCCGGCGGCCGGTAGGCACCGGACGTGCCGGTCAGATTCGGCCGGTGCGGCTTC
>JANLJK010000325.1 GCA_029255525.1 Pseudolabrys sp. | reverse complement strand
GGATGACGAGTCACACTCACCCCTCTCCCGCCCTCGCTTCGCTCGGGCACCCTCTCCCTTTGAGGGAGAGGGAAAGCGCACGAGCGGCCAGCGCGGAGAGCTTATTCGTGCGGCAGGACCTTGAAGGGCTGCGTATAGGGCTCGACGCGCAGCGAGGAGTTGGCCAGCACGCCGACCTTGGCGCGCGGCGCCACCATGCGCTCGCCGTCCTTCTGCGTCACCGCGTATTGCCACAAGGTCAGCGAGCCCTTCGCGGCGATCGCCTTGGCGATGGAGCCGGCATCGCCGCCCAGATCCTTCAGCTCGGCGTCGTTCACGCCGACGATGATCTCGTCCTTGACGGTGATGATCTTGAACAAGGTCTCGGCCGAGGCCGGCGCGGCCGCGCAAACGGCGCTGGCGAGCGTCAGGCCGGCCATGGCGCAGGTCATCAGCTTGGAGAAGTCGAACATTGGGAAAGCCCCTTGAAAGAGAGTGTCGATGCTCCTTGGTCGCGCGATGGAACCGGAAGGTTCAAGGACGGGCGTCAAATGGGCCGGACTTTTTTCGGCGCGCCCAGCGCGCATTCGAGCACCGCGCGGTCCCAATGGCCGAGATCGGCGGCGGCATCGTAGGTGCTTTGCAGGAAGGCCATCAGCGCGACCTCGGGGGCGGCGGCGGTGCGCACGGCGTCGTAAGGCAGCAGGAATTCGCCGAGCTCCTGCGAGAAGAAGGCCGCGGCCGGCTTCACCGTGGCGGCGGCAAAGCCCGCCGGCGCCGGATAGGCGTAAGAATAGAAGGCCGGGTAGTCGACCGGCCCGCCGCCACCCGGCCAGAAGCCGGCGCTGGACACCTCGTGCGAATAGGCCTCGCGCGCCACGTCGTCCGGCAGCGCCGGCACCCCACCCGGATGGATCGGCGCCTTGCGGCCGGAGAAACGCGTGACGGCCAGGTCGAACGACCCCCAGAAGAAATGCACCGGGCTCACTTTGCCCAGGAAAGCCGTGCGAAAATGATTGAGCACCTCGTTGGTCGCCAGCAGCACGCGCCAGAAGCGGTTGGCGGCGTCGGCATCATAGGAGGCGTGCGCCGTGTCCTGGTCGAAGGGCACGGCGCCGGGGCTCGCGTTCGGCGTGGGGCTGATCTTGACTGTGACCCCAAGCGCCTTCAGCGCGGCCATCACCTCGCCGTAGAATTCCGCGACCGGCATCGGCCTGAGCACGATCTGGCGGAAATGCCCGTCGCTGGTGCGCAGCCACAGCACATGGTCGATGAAGTCGAAGTCGATCTGGGCCTCGCGCCCGCCGCAGGGCATCGGCCCGGTGGTCAGGCCGCGGGCGTTGACGTAGAGCGTCACGTGCCAGGAATGGTTCATCCAGGGCGTCAGTGCCAGCCGGACCTTGCCGACGATCTGCGTCCACAGATGCAGGGTATCCTTGGTGTCCTTCCAGGCGGCGTAATCGAGTTTGGGCCAACGTTCCGACGACATAGACGCCTCCATAAGTACCGCCCGCATCTTGGTGGCGCGCGGCCCGCGGAGCAATGCCGGCCATCTCTCCATCGCCCCGTCATGCGAGGTGGAAAACTATCCCCCGTTTTATTTGACCTTGCGGCTACTATCTGGCATTTGCGCCCCCTTGCCGGCAGTGAAAACACAATAACCCATGGCTCCACGACCTTTCCGCCTCGGCCGCGCGCGCACCGGCCTCGGCCTCTTCGCCACCCGACCGATCAAGAAGCGCAGACGTATCGCCGAATACAAAGGCCCGCGGCTCAACGTAAAAGACGCCGAGCGGGAAGAGGCGCGCGGCAACCGCTACCTGTTCGAGGTCAACAGCCGTTGGACCATCGACGGCAAGGCGCGCAGCAACATCGCGCGCTACTTCAACCACGCCTGCCGTCCGAACTCGGACAGCACGATCCGCGGCGGCCGGGTGTTCATCTACACCCTGCGCAACATCAAGCCGGGCGAAGAGCTGACGTTCGATTACGGCACCGACTATCTCAAGAACGTGATCGGCAAGTCGAACTGCCGATGCCCGACCTGCCGGCGGCGCAAGGCCAAGCGCGCCCGCGAACTACGCGAGGCGCGCAAGCGGCGCGAACTGCGGCTGGCGCGCGCCAAGAAGACGGCGCGCAAGGCTGCAAGCAAGACCACCAGCAAGTCCGTGGCCAAGACCCGCGCCACCAAGCGCAAGCCGACGTCCCGTTGACCGCGGGCATGGCCAAGCGCCCGCCAACGCCCCCCTACCGCGTCGGCCGCGCCCGCACCGGCCTTGGCCTCTTCGCCACGGCGCCGATCGCCAAGAATGCGCTGGTGATCGAATACAAAGGCCGTCGCATCCCGACCGAGCGCGCGCAGGAAATCGAGAAGCGCCGCGCCAACAAGTATCTGTTCGAGATCAACGGCCGTTGGACCATCGACGGCTCGACCCGGACCAATCTGGCACGCTACGGCAACCATGCCTGCGATCCCACGACCGAGGCCGTGCTGACGCGCGGCCGCATGATGTTTCGGGCCGTGAACGCTATTGAGCCGGG
>JANLJK010000324.1 GCA_029255525.1 Pseudolabrys sp. | reverse complement strand
GCCGTCGCCGCAGAGGCCGCGCAGGGCCAAATCTGCCAAGCCGCCAACGACACTGGCGGCGGTCAGCTCGTTGTCTCCGGCGACAAGGCCGCGGTCGAACGCGCGGTCGAGATCGCCAAGGGCAAGGGCGCCAAGCGTGCGATGCTCCTGCCCGTGTCCGCCCCCTTCCATTGCGCGCTGATGGCGCCTGCCGCCGACGTGATGGCTGAAGCTCTTGCCAAAGTCGCCATAAAGGCGCCGGTGGTGCCGGTCGTCTCCAACGTGCTCGCCAAGCCGATCCAGGATCCCGCCGAAATCGTGAAGGCGCTGGTGGCCCAGGTGACCGGTACAGTGCGCTGGCGCGAGTCTGTCGCCTTCATGGCCGAGGCCGGCGTGAAGACATTCTATGAAGTGGGCGCGGGCAAGGTGCTCAGCGGTCTCGTCAAGCGCATCGCCGACGGCGCCACCGGCACCGCGATCGGCTCGCCGGACGACGTCGCCGCTTTCAAGGCCGCGCGCGGCTAAACGATTTCGAGAGGACAAGTTATGTTCGAACTGACGGGCAAGACCGCCCTGGTCACCGGCGCCACTGGCGCCATCGGCGAAGCGATCGCGCGCGCGCTGCATGCGCAAGGCGCGACCGTCGCGCTTTCCGGCACGCGTAAGGAACTGCTCGATAAGCTCGCCGGTGAGTTCGGGAGCCGCGTTCATGTGCTGCCCTGCGATCTCTCCGACAAGGACGCGGTCGAAGCGCTGGTGCCCGCCGCCGAAGAGAAGATGGAGAAGCTCGACATCCTCGTGGCGAATGCCGGCGTCAACAAGGACAACCTGTTCGTTCAGCTCAAGGACGAGGACTGGGACAAGGTGATCGCGGTCAATCTGACGGCGACGTTCCGGCTCACACGGGCGGCTGTTTCCCGCATGATGAGACGGCGTTGGGGCCGCGTCATCGGCATCTCGTCGGTGGTCGGCTTCACCGGGAATCCGGGGCAGGGCAACTACACCGCGTCGAAGGCCGGCATGGTCGGCATGATGAAGTCGGTCGCGGCCGAATATGCCAAACGTAATGTCACCGCCAATTGCATCGCGCCCGGCATCATCGCCAGCGCGATGACCGATAAGCTCAATGAAAAGCAGCGTGAAACGATCATGTCCCGGGTTCCTGCGGGCAAGCTCGGCACGCCGCAGGACATTGCGGCAGCGGCCGTGTACCTTGCGTCGGACGAAGCGTCTTACGTCACGGGACAAACCATTCACGTGAATGGCGGCATGGCTATGATTTGACGCCAAGGCCTTGGCAATAAAGGACTTGTCCGGCCATGGCCCCCTGCGCTAGTCAACGGAATTGAAGTGTGGTAACCGAATTTTGGCCCGGCTGGGGCGGCCGATGGCGGAAGTCGCAAGCACAAGCTTTCGCGATCGGAAGTCGTCTCACCTCCGTCAACCACGACGAGGCCAAACCGCGATGGTTGCGATCCGACGACGGACGCAGCCCAATCTAAAAAGCAGAGGTTGAACGATGAGTGACATTGCCGAGCGGGTGAAGAAGATCGTCGTGGAGCACCTGGGCGTTGAGCCCGACAAGGTGACGCAGGAAGCGAGCTTTATCGATGATCTCGGCGCCGACAGTCTCGACACTGTCGAGCTCGTGATGGCTTTCGAGGAAGAGTTCGCTTGCGAGATTCCCGACGACGCCGCCGAGACCATTCTGACCGTCGGCGACGCGGTTAAATTTCTCGAGAAGAACGCGAAGAGCTGAGCGCTCGCCAGCGCGGCGGCGGTTCGCCTCATCGTTGAATGGCAGATCGGCGGCCGCGTTGTGCGTAGCGCAGACAAGTCTACGCCGACTGCGCGGGCTTGACTGCGTGCGCCCATACTTTGCTCGGAGCCGGGAATGAGACGTGTTGTCGTCACCGGAATGGGAATGCTCACGCCGCTTGGTTGCGGCGTCGAGCCGACGTGGTCGCGCCTGATCAAGGGCGAGAGCGGCGCGAAGAAGGTCGACACTTTCGAAGTGTCCGACATCGCCGCCAAGATCGCGTGCATGATCCCGCGCGGCGACGGCAGCAACGGCACCTATAATCCCGACCAGTGGATGGAGCCGAAGGAGCAGCGCAAGGTCGACCCGTTCATCGTTTATGCGATGTGCGCGGCGCGCCAGGCGCTCGACGACGCCGGCTGGCATCCCAAGACGCAGGACGATCAGGTCGCCACCGGCGTTCTGATCGGCTCGGGCATCGGCGGCATCGAAGGCATCGCCGAGACCGCCGTCATTCTGCACGAGAAGGGGCCGCGCCGGGTTTCGCCGTTCTTCATTCCGGGCCGCATTATCAATCTCGCTTCCGGCTTCGTGTCGATCGAGTTCGGGCTGAAGGGGCCGAACCACGCGGTGGTCACTGCTTGTTCGACCGGCGCGCATGCGCTGGGCGATGCGGCCCGCATGATCGCGCTCGGCGACGCCGACGTGATGGTCTCGGGCGGCGCGGAGTCACCAGTCCATCGCCTGTAGCTGGCCGTTTTCTCGGCGCTGCGTGCGCTGTCGACGGCATTCAACGACGATCCGACGCGCGCGTCGC
>JANLJK010000323.1 GCA_029255525.1 Pseudolabrys sp. | reverse complement strand
ATGGACGAGCGCGTCGGCGCCATCGGCAACGACCGCTACCAGCAGTATCTCCAGGACATCCAGTCCTCCGGCGGCCATCGCATCTCGCTGCTCAACGACCTGCTCGATCTGTCCAAGATCGAAGCTGGCAAGCTCGACCTCACCTTCGTCAGCATCGATCTGAACAATCTCGTGCAGCAGTGCGTCGCCATCATGCAGGAGCAGGCGAACCGCGAGCGCGTCATCATTCGCACCTCGTTGCCGCCTGGTCTGCCGCACATCGTGGCGGACGCGCGTTCGGTACGGCAGATCGCCCTGAACCTGTTGTCGAACTCGATCAAGTTCACCGGCGCCGGCGGGCAAGTGATCGTGTCCACCGCAATGAACGACGGCAACGAGGTCGTCTTGCGGGTGCGCGACACCGGCATCGGCATGAGCGAGAAGGAACTGCACACGGCGCTCGAGCCGTTCCGCCAGCTTTCGACCTCGGCGCGCTGGGGCTCGGGCGGCACCGGTCTCGGTCTGCCGATCACCAAGGCGCTGGCGGAAGCCAATCACGCACGCTTCCGCATTACCAGCCAGGTCGATGACGGCACTTTGGTCGAGATCGCGTTTCCGGCCACGCGGGTGCTGGCGCAGTAGCGTCCTTTCTGTACACTTGCGCCTGACCCGTCATCCTGAGGTGGCCGCGTAGCGGCCCTCGAAGGATGGCGGCCGATCACCCTTCGAGGCTCGGGCTTCGCCCTCGCACCTCGGGGTGACGGGGAAAGGTGGACATGCGTCGCATCGGTTTCCTTGTTGTTATCCTCGCCAGCGTCATCGCCGCCCTGCCCGCTTCCCGTGCCGCCGAGAAAGTGGATCTGTTGCTGGTGCTGGCGGCCGACGTGTCGCGCAGCGTGGACGCGCCGAAGTTCCAATTGCAGCGCGAGGGCTACGCCGCCGCCGTCGCGGACCGACGCGTGCTCGACGCCATCCGGGCGGGCCGCAACGGCCGGATCGGACTGCTGCTGATGGAATGGTCGGGGCTCGGCAACCAGAAAGTCGTCATCGACTGGACCATCATCGACGGCGAGAAGGCCGCGCATGCCTTTGGCGACCGGCTCTTGGAATCGCCGCGCTCCTTCGCCGACCGCACCTCCATCAGTGGCGGTATCGACGCCGCGGTGGCGCAGTTCAAACGCGCACCCTTCACCTCCGAACGGCAGACCATCGATGTCTCTGGCGATGGCACCAACAACGCCGGACGCGACGTCACGCTCGCCCGCGACGACGCGCTTAGACTTGGCATCACTATCAACGGCCTCGTGATCTTGAGCGACCAGCCTTTGCCGTGGAATCCGGAACACACCAATCCGCCGGGCGGGCTCGCCAAATACTACCAGGACAACGTCACCGGCGGCCCCGGCTCGTTCGTCATGGAGGCGAAGGACTTCAATTCCTTCGGCGAGGCCATCGTCAAGAAGATGATCGCCGAGATCGCGCAGGCCAATTGGCCGCGCCATGCCGCCCTGCCTCCGGCGCGCTGAGCGGCCGACGCTAGGGCACTTTGTCGCAAGATCAATACCGCACGAAGCGCTCCTAAAAGGCGCGCCGGCTATCTCCATGTCGGATCGTGAGAATTCAAACGGCCCGGCCAGCAGCAAGCCGCCCATAGCCTAGAATCATTCTAAGCTATTGATTTGCAATTGATTATTGTTGACCTCGACCAGTCCAACCCCTCACATCCAACACTAATCCCCGCGCGCGGTGCCAACTGCGCGCGCCGTTGATGCGGACGTGCTTCTTGCCAGGAGAACAAGCCATGTTCAGTACGGTCGCGACATTCGTGCGAGCCACCGTCGCGCTGGCCGCCATTGCGGCAACCAGCGGTGCGCTCGCCCAGTCAGGCGAGGTCAACGTCTATACCTACCGCGAGAGCAAGCTCATTCAGCCGCTGTTCGACGCCTTCACCAAGGACTCCGGCATCAAGGTCAATGTGATCTCCGCCAGCTCCGGCCTGGAGCAGCGCATCAAGACCGAGGGCGAACGCAGCCCGGCCGACGTGCTGCTCACGGTCGATATCGGCCGGCTGGAGGATGCGGTGAGCGCCGGCATCACCCAGCCGATCGTCTCGCCCGTGCTCGACAAGGTGATTGCGTCGCAATACCGCGATCCGGAGGGCCACTGGTATGGCATCTCGCTCCGCGCGCGCGTGATCTACGCGTCGAAGGAGCGCGTGAAGCAGGACGCCATCACGTATGAAGAGCTCGCCGACCCGAAGTGGAAAGGCAAGATCTGCATCCGCTCGGGCCAGCACATCTACAACAACGCGCTGATCGCGGCCTATATCGCCAAACACGGCGAAGCCAAAGCTGAGGAATGGCTGCGCGGCGTGAAGGCAAACTTGGCGCAGAAGCCCTCGGGCGGCGACCGCGAAACGGCCCGCGACGTGGCTGCCGGCAAATGCGACCTCGGCATCGGCAACACTTATTACTGGGCGCTGATGTCGAAGAGCGAAGCGCAAAAGCCGTGGGCCGACGCAACGAAGGTCATCCTACCGACTTTCGCGGGTGGCGGCACACATGTGAACGTGTCAGGCGTCGTGCTCGCCAAGCACGCGCCCAACAAAGCCAACGGCATGAAGCTGATCGAGTGGCTGGCCGGTGAAACCGCGCAGCATATGTATGCCGACACCAACTACGAATACCCGCTGCGCGGCGGCGTCGCCGTCAATCCGATCATCGCGAGCTATGGCGTGCTGAAACCCGATCCGCTGCCGCTGTCGAAGATCGCCGCGTCGAAGAAGGCGGCCGCCGCCTTGGTGGACAAGGTCGGCTTCGACAATTGAGCGCCACCTCGTCCTCTGCCGACGGCCCTGCCATGCGCGGGGCCGTTTTGTCTCACCGCCTCCGTTGGCCGCCGATTGCGGCCACGGCGATCGTGCTCGGCGTCGCGGCTTTGGTGGCCCTGCCGCTTGTGAGCCTGCTGCGCATCGCTGCCATCGGCGACGCCGACATCTGGCCGCATCTCATCGCCTATGTCCTGCCGGCCGCAGCGATGCAAACCGTTCTGCTGCTCGCGGGCGTCGCCGCCGTGACCACCGTCGCGGGCGCCGGCAGCGCCTGGCTGGTCACGACGTTCCGCTTTCCCGGTCGCGATGCCTTGCTGTGGCTGCTGCCGCTACCGTTGGCGATCCCGACCTATATTGCGGCTTACGTCTATGTGGACATTCTCGACGCGGCCGGTCCGGTACAAACCGCGCTACGCGGCCTGTTCGGCTGGTCCGCGGCGCAGGATTACTGGTTTCCACCCATCCGCTCGCTCGGCGGCGCCATACTGATCATCGGCTTCGTGCTGTATCCTTACGTGTACTTGGCCGCGCGCGCGATGTTCCAGACGCAATGCGCGATTTTCATCGATGCGGCGCGCGCGGTCGGCGCGGCACCGTGGCGCCTGATGCGCGACATCACCTTGCCGCTGGCGCGGCCGGCACTGGCCATCGGCGTCGCACTGGCCCTGCTGGAGACGCTCAACGATATCGGCGCCAGCGAATATCTCGGCATCCAGACACTGACGCTCTCGGTGTTCACGACCTGGCTCAACCGCGGCAGCCTGCCGGGTGCGGCACAAATCGCGCTGTCCATGCTCACCCTCGTTGCCGCCCTGATCGCGTTCGAGATTTATGCCAGACGCCGCCAGCGCTATCAGGGCGCGATACAGGATAGTCGCCTCACCGCACCGATCCGTCTTCACGGCATACGGGCGTGGCTTGCCACGCTCGCCTGCACCGTACCGGTCGCCTTCGGCTTTCTGATCCCAGCCGGCTTTCTCGTCCGCGAGACGGTAATGCGCGGCCTGGTGAGCGGTTTCGATCCCGCCTTGCTGCGGCACAGTGCGACCACGGTCATGCTGGCCGCTTGCGCCACCGCCGTCGTGCTGCTCCTCGGCCTCGCGGCGGCGGTCGCGCAACGCCTGATCCGCCGGCGCTTCGTGGCCGCCTGCGTGGCGTTTGCGACGCTCGGCTACGCTATTCCCGGCACGGTGCTGGCGCTGGGCCTGCTTTCGCCGCTGGTTGCCGCCGACGACACCATCAACTGGCTGAGCCAGCGCCTGACGGGCGCATCGGTCGGCCTGGTTGTGGCCGGCTCGAGCGTAGCGGTGATTGTCGCCTACAGCGTGCGGTTTCTCGCTATTTCGATCGGCTTCATGCAAGCGGGCCTGTCGCGCGTCGCGATCGAGCTCGACGAAGTGGCCCGGCTTTGTGGCGCCGGACCGATGAGACTGGTGAGCAGCGTTCACCTGCCGCTTTTGCGGCCGGCTCTGTGGGGCGCCGCCTTGCTGGTCTTCGTCGACTGCCTGAAGGAACTGCCGATGACGCTGCTGTTGCGGCCGCTCAACACGGAAACATTATCGACATACATCTATCAGTTCGCCACACGCGGCAATTTCGAGGAAGGCGCCCTGGCCGCTCTCCTGATCATCGCGGTGGGTATTTTGCCGGTGATGCGGATCGTCCGGCTGGCGGAAACACGCCCGGCCGACCCGGCCGAGCTGCGGTAAGGTAAACCTCAACTGGCCCAGCCCTAAAAGGGTCACAGACGGCCCGCAGGTTGGCCTCGGCGGGCTCGATGGTATAGTCCGCCGGCGCTTGACGCCGAACCACAAACCGGAATCCTCCCTTTGACCGCCGCCTCTGGCCTCAAACGCCTGGGATTTGTGCTGCTCGCCGCTTTTGTGGCGGTCGCCGGCGTGCTGACGGCTGCCGGTTACCTGATCTCACCGGAGATGGTGCGCAGTCAGGCCCTGCGCGAAATTCGTGCCGCCACGGGTCTCGAGCCGATTCTCCGCGGCGCGGCCAAGGTGACGCTTTTCCCCAACGGTACCGTGAGCTTCGAGGATGTCGTGCTGGGCGATACCGAGCGGCCGGCGCTGGCGGCAGAGCGCCTGACGACGCGCCTGCGTTTCATCCCGCTGCTGCTCGGCCGCGTCGAGATCGGCGACGTATCGCTGGAGCGGCCGACCATCGCCATCGATATCGAGGCCAACGGCCAGTCGAACTGGTCTCGGCTGATCGAGGTCTTGGCGCGGAGCCAGAACCCCGGCGCCGCGCGCGCCACGTCGTTCTCCGAAATGCGCATCGACAATGGTACCGTCGTCGTGCGTGACCTCGGCCGCAAGACGGAAGAGAAGCTTACCGACGTCGACTTCTCGCTGGCCTGGCCGTCGATCTCCAAGAGCTTCGGCGCCACCGGCCACTTCGTCTGGCATAACCAGCCGATGGACGCGAGCCTCTCGCTCGCCGATTTCACGGCCGCGCTCGCCGGCAACCGCACCGGCCTCAAGCTGCGGCTGGCCGGCGCGCCGATTAAAGCCGCGTTCGAAGGCTCGATCAGCGTTACGCCCACACTCAGGATCGAAGGAACGATCGCCGCCGACGCGCCCTCGCTGCGCGAAACGTTGATCTGGGCCGGCCAACGGCCGCTGCCGGGCGGCGGCTTCGGCCGTTTCACCATCAAGGCGCAGACCAATGTGGTCGGGGGCACCATCAGCCTCACCGGCGTGAACGTCGATCTCGACGGCAACAGCGCCGAAGGCGTGCTGACCTTCGCCACCGATGGGCGCCAGACACTGCAAGGCACGTTGGCCGCCGACAAGCTCGACCTCACACCTTACGTCTCGACCGTGCGCCTGCTCACCGGCAATCAGCGCGAATGGGACAATGCGCGCATCACGCTCGACGGCCTCAACGGCATGGATCTCGACCTGCGGCTGTCGGCGGGCAATGTCGTCGCATCGAATGCCAAGTTCGGCCGCACGGCGATCGCCGCCAATCTGCGCGGCGGCCATCTCGTCGTCACCGTCGGCGAGGCGCAGGCCTACAACGGCTTGGTGAAGGGCTCGCTGGCGCTGGCCAATGCCGAACAGGGCGTCGAGGTGAAATCGCAGCTTCAGTTCATCGACGTCGATCTGGAAAACTGCCTCGGCCAGTTGTTCAACCTCCGCCGGCTCGAGGGCAAGGGCAACATGTCGCTCACGGTCGAGGGTTTTGGCGACAGCGTGTTGGGCGTAACGCGCACGCTGCACGGCAACGCCAACCTCGTCGGACAAAGTGGCGCCCTGGCCGGATTGAATGTCGAGCAGTTGCTGCGCCGGCTGGAGCGGCGTCCGCTGTCCGGGGGCGGCGAGTTCCGTAGCGGCCGCACGCCCTATGACAAGATCACCGTCGAACTGAAGATCGAGAAGGGCACCGTCTCGGTCGAGGACGTGAAGATCGAGGGATCGAGCGTCCGCCTCGGCCTCGCCGGCACCGCCTCGATCCCGCACCGCGAACTGGACCTGAAAGGCACCGCCACGTTGGTTGCCGTCACACGGCCCGGCGCTGTGCCGTTCGAACTGCCCTTCATCGTACAGGGCTCGTGGGACGACCCGCTGATGCTGCCCGATCCGGAAGCATTGATCCGCCGTTCCGGCGCCGCTGCGCCGCTGCTCAACGCCGTGCGCGAACGCAGCGCGCGCGATTCCGTGCGCTCGGTCATCGACCGCTTGACCGGCGGCGCCATGCCGGCCGCCGAACAGCAGGCCGCGCCCGCGGCCACGACCGCCGACAAGCCCGAATAATTTAAACGGCCGCGCCCAAAGCCGCTTCACGCTCGCGCCGCACCGCGCCGCGCTTCGCCAAGAGCGACGACACGATCGTGCCGAACGCGACGATGGCGATCATGATGGTGCAGATGGCATTCACCTCCGGCTTCACGCCGAGACGCACTTCCGAATAGATCCGGATCGGCAGCGTGGTGGCACCCGGGCCTGTGGTAAAGCTCGCGATCACCAGATCGTCGAGCGACAACGCGAAGGCCAGCATCCAGCCGGCCGCAATCGCTGGCGCGATCAATGGCAGCGTGATGGTGAGGAAGGTCCTGAGCGGCGGACAGCCCAAATCCATCGCCGCCTCTTCCAGGCCGCGGTCGAAACCGACGAGCCGCGAATGCACGATCACCGTGACGAAGCACATCGTCAGCGTTGTGTGCGCGGCCGCCACGGTCCAGAAGCCGCGATCGATACCGAGCGCGACGAACAACAGCAGCAACGACAGCCCGGTGATAACTTCGGGCATCACCAGCGGGGCATAGACCATGCCGGAAAACAACAAGCGGCCCCGGAACGCGCCATAACGCGTCAGGGCCACCGCCGACAAAGTGCCAAGGACCGTCGCTGCCGTGGCCGACAAAGCCGCGATGCGCAAGCTCTGCCACGCCGCCTGCACCATGGCCGTGTCCTGCATCAGCGCACGATACCAATGCAGTGACCAGCCTCCCCAGATGGTCACCAGCCGCGAGGCGTTGAACGAATAGATCACCAGGACCGCGATCGGCAGGTACAAGAAGGCGAGACCGAGCGCGACCGCCGTGACGTTGAACAGCGAAGGTCCGCGTCGCATCAGCGCGTTCCCTCGATAGCGCGCTGCTGCAGACGTTCGTAAAACACGATCGGCACCAGCAAGAGACCAAGCAGCGCGACCGCGATGGCGGAGGCGACCGGCCAGTCACGGTTGGAGAAGAACTCTGTCCACAAGGTCTGCCCGATCATCAACGTCTCCGAACCACCGAGCAGATCGGGGATGACGAACTCGCCGCAGATGGGAATAAAGCACAGCAGCGCGCCAGCGGCGACGCCGGGCAGCGACAGCGGCACCGTGACCCGCCAGAACGATTTCCAGCGCGGGCAGCCGAGATCGGCCGCGGCTTCCAAGAGCGTGTGGTCCATCTTCTCCAGCGTGGCGTAGAGCGGCAGCACCATGAAGGGCAGATAAGAATAGACCACGCCGATATAGATGGCGGTGTCGGAGGCAAGCCAGGCCACGGGCGCATCAATAAGATACAGCCGCAGCAGCGCTTCGTTGAGCAGGCCATCGTGTTGCAGGATGTTGATCCAGGCATAGACGCGGATCAGGAACGACGTCCAGAACGGCAGCACCACCAGCATCACCAGCATCGGCTGCAACCGGCGCGACGCGCGCGCCATGCCGTAAGCCATCGGATAACCGATGATGAGCAGGATAATGGTGGAGATGGCCGCGACCTGCAGGCTCTTGAGATAAGACAGCCAATAGAGCCAGTCGGAGCCGAGCATCGCGTAATTGTCGAAGGACAAGTGCGCGGCGAAGTCCTTGAGACCATGCCAGCCGGCGGCGAGATCGAGCAGCGGCTGATAGGGCGGCTGCGCCAGCGCCGTCTGCGACAGGCTGATCTTCGCGACAATCGCAAAGGGCGCCAGAAACAGCGCCAGCAGCCACACGTAAGGGATCAGCACGACAAAGCGCGCGGACCAGGAGCGTTTGGCTTGACCGATTGTCATCGCGTCAACACCACGCCGGCAGTGGGCGCCCAGGAGAGCCAAACAACATCGTTGACCGCGAAAGGTGGCGGCCCGCCGATATTGGCGAGCGCTACCTTCATGAGCGAGCGGTCGGCAAGTCGCACCTTGTAGAGCGAGATGTCGCCGCGATAGCCGATTTCGTGCACGGTGCCGGCCAGCGCATTGATCTCAAGACCAGCGGGCCGCTGCTCGCTCAAACGGATCTTCTCCGGCCGCAATGCCAGGCAGACCTTGTCGCCGGCCTTGGCCGCGCTCTCTTCGATCAACAGCGGTCCGAGCGCGGTCGCGATCGTGTCGGTCTGTGACACGGTGCCCTCGATGAGGCTGACCTCGCCGATGAAATCGGCGATCCAGCGCGAGTTCGGCCGCTCGTAGATTTCCGAGGGTTTGCCCACCTGCGCCAGCCGACCCTGATCCATCACCGCGATGCGGTCGGCGACGATCATCGCCTCTTCCTGGTCGTGGGTGACGATGACGAAAGTGGTGCCGAGCTTGCGCTGCAATTCCATCAGCTCGAATTGCGTCTCGGCGCGCAGCTTCTTGTCGAGCGCGGCAAGCGGCTCGTCGAGCAGCAAGACGCGCGGCTTCTTGATCAAAGCGCGGGCGAGCGCCACGCGCTGGCGCTGGCCGCCGGAGAGCTGGTCGATACGGCGCTTGCCGTAGCCTTTGAGGCGCACCAGCGCCAGCATGTCCTCGACCCGGACGGCGATCTCAGCTCGGCCGACTTTTTCCTGCCGCAGGCCGAAACCGATATTGCCTTCCACCGTAAGGTGCGGGAACAAAGCGTAACTCTGGAACATCATGTTCACCGGCCGCTTGTGCGGCGGCACGGCGCTGATTTCATGACCGGAGATCAGGATTTCGCCTTCGCTCGGCGTCTCGAACCCGGCGAGCATGCGCAACAGCGTGGTCTTGCCGCAGCCGGAGGGGCCCAGCAGCGCGAAGAATTCTCCTTGCGCGATATCGAGCGTCACGCGATCGACGGCCGTCACCACGCCGAAGCGCTTCACCACGCCGTCGAAACGCACCAGCACCGGCTTGTCCGCCGCACCGCCCGCCATCAGGTCCCCTCACGCCCCGCTGGCGCGCACGCTAGCGGGCGGCAGGCAGCCGCTCAACCGGACAAATCGCGTGTGGGAAACTAAGGCGCGCTACGCGTGCGCCGGACGGCGTCCTGCCACCCGGCATATTTGCGCGTGCGCAAGGCGGGTTCCATACCCGGTGTGAACCGGCGGTCGAGCCGCCACTGCGCCGCGAAGCCGTCGAGATCGGGACAGAGGCCGGCGGTGCGCCCGGCAAGATAAGCCGCGCCGAGCGCCGTCGTCTCCATCACCACCGGCCGGTCGACCGGACAGGCCAGGATATCGGCCAGGAACTGCATCGTGAGATCGCTGCCGGTCATGCCACCGTCGACACGCAGCACAGTAGACGCGGCTTTCGCCGCCGGCCAATCGGCCTGCATCGCCTCCAGGAGATCGCGCGTCTGATAGCCGGTCGCTTCGAGCGCGGCACGTGCCAGCTCGGGCGCGCCCGCCTTGCGGGTGAGGCCGAAGATCGCGCCGCGCGCCTGCGCATCCCAATAAGGCGCTCCCAAGCCCACAAAGGCGGGCACCAGATAGACGTCCTCCGCAGGATCAGCCAAGGCGGCGAGCGCATCGGTGTCTGATGCCTTCTCGATGATCTTCAGCCCATCGCGCAGCCATTGCACGGCCGCGCCGGCAACGAAGATCGCGCCTTCCAGGGCATAAGTGCGTTTGCCGTCGAGTTGATAAGCAATCGTGGTCAAGAGCCGGTTGCGCGAGGCCACGCGCTCACTGCCGGTGTTGAGCAGCGCGAAGCAGCCGGTGCCGTAAGTCGACTTCATCATGCCGGGCATGAAGCAGCCCTGACCGATCGTCGCCGCTTGCTGATCGCCGGCCATGCCGAGAATGCGGATCGGTGCGCCAAACAATTCAGGCGCCGTAACGCCAAACGCGCCGGCGCAATCGCGCACCTCGGGCAACAACGCGGCCGGCACGCCAAACAGGCGGCACAGGCTCTCGTCCCATTCACCCTTGCCGATGTCGAACAGCGCCGTGCGCGCGGCGTTGGTGGCATCGATGGCGTGCACTTTGCCGCCGGTCAGCCGCCACAACAGAAAGCTGTCGATGGTACCGAAAGCGAGCTGTCCGACTTCAGCCTTTTCCCGCGCACCGTCGACATGATCCAGCAGCCAGGCGATCTTGCTGGCCGAAAAATACGGATCGATCAGCAGACCGGTCTTGGCCGCGAGCTCCGGCTCATGACCGGCCGCGCGCAGTTCGTCGCAATAGACCGCCGTGCGCCGGTCCTGCCAGACAATCGCGTTGTGGATCGGCTTAGCCGTCGCGCGATCCCAGAGCACCGTGGTTTCGCGCTGGTTGGTGATGCCGATGCCGGCGATATCTTTCGCTGCAAGCCCCGCCTTCGCCAGCGCGCCGCACACGCAAGACACCACCGCCGTCCAGATTTCCTCCGGATCGTGCTCGACCTGCCCCGGCGCCGGATAGATCTGGCGCAACTCCTGCTGCGCGACGGCAAGCGGCTTCAAGGCCGCGTCGAACGCGATGGCGCGCGTCGAGGTCGTGCCCTGATCGATGGCGATGAGCGCGGATGGCAATGGCGGGTCCCCGGGCCGCCGCGGATCGCGGCGCAGCGCCCGAAGACTAATTCAGCAGATGGAGTTTCGCGATAGCCGCGTCGTTGTCGGCATGCACCGCCGTCACGAGGTTGCGCGGCACCGGGCCGTAATAATTGCCGCTCTGCACCATCTGGCGCGGCTTCGCCAGCACGGCGACCAGCCGGTCCTGCAGCGCCTTCGACGACACCGGCTTGAGCAGGAATTCGTTGACGCCGATCTTGATGGCCTCGACCACGCGTGAGCGCTCACCGTGTCCGGTGAGCATGACGATCGGCACGTTAGGATAGGGAAAGGTCCGCGGCGAGCGCACCATGCGCACGAAGCCAGCGCCGTCGAGTCCCGGCATTTCCCAATCGACGATGACCACATCGGGCACGACGGTGCGGATCATTTCAAGGCCGGCCGGCCCATCGGCCGCGTCGTAGACGGCGCGCACGCCGAGACCGAGCAGCATCGTGCGCACGACCTTGCGCATGTAATGCTCGTCATCGACCACGACGACCTTGATGGTAGACAGAAGCTCGCTGGTTGATCTGGCGTCCATAGCGTTTGACCCGATATCCATGAGCGGTGCTGGGTGTACTGATATACTAAATCCGTAGTAACGCCGTGAAATAGGCCCGGACAATTGCCGCGATCGGGTTAACGGACGGTCAAGCATGACTGCGGCACTAGCGCGCAGCTTGCCCGCTCAACGAGACGATGAACTGGTTGATGGCAAGGCGGTCGTCCTCGGTCGCCTTGAGGCCAAGCTTCGAGCGCCGCCACAGGACGTCGTCGGCGGTTTCCGCCCATTCGTGCTCGACCAGATAGCGCAGCTCGGCACCGGTAAGGTCGCCGGCAAAGCGCGGGCCGAGGTCGTCCATACTCTGTGCCTCGCCGAGAATTTTCTCGACGCGAAGACCATAGGCCCGGATCAAACGGCGCGCATGCGGCTCCGACAAGAACGGCCAACGAGCAATCGTCTCCGCCACCACCGCATAGAATTCGTTGGGCGGAAAGTTGCCGCCCGGCAAGGTGGAGCCCGCCGTCCAGGCCGGCCGCGCGACGAAATACTTGCCGACGCGATCGAGCGCAGCTTCCGCGAGCTTGCGATAGGTCGTGATCTTGCCGCCATAGACGGTGAGCATCGGCGCTTGCTGGGGGGGCTCGTCTAGCACCAGTTCGTAGTCGCGGGTGACATCCTCGGGTTTACCGGCGCCGTCGTCATAGAGCGCGCGCACGCCGGCGAAGGACCAGACCAGTTCATCGGGCGTGACGTGATCGCGGAAATATTCGTTCATGACGTCGCAGAGATAGAGGATCTCCTTGGCATCGGGTGCCGGTGAGTTGAGATCGCCAACGAAGTTTTCATCCGTGGTGCCGATCAGCGTGAAGTCCTGCGCGAAAGGGAGCGCGAACACGACGCGCTTATCCGCGGTCTGCAGGATATAGCCGGTGTCGTGCTCAAAACGGCGACGCACCACGATGTGGCTGCCTTTGATCAGCCGCACCGGCTTCTTGAGCGGCTGGCGGATGACGTTCTGCGCCACCTCGCCGATCCACGGACCGGCCGCGTTCACCAGCACACGCGCCGTCGCCGTCTCGCGGCGACCGCGCACATTGAGCACCAGGTCCCAGTGGTCGGTTTGTCGCTCAGCGCGCGTGAGCCGCGCATGGGTGCGGATCGTGGCGCCGCGCTCCGCCGCGTCGACGGCGGTGAGCACCACCAGCCGCGCGTCGTCGACCCAGCAGTCAGAATATTCGAAGCCGTAGCTGAACTTGCGCTGCAGCGGCTGACCGACGACGTTGTGCGTGAGATCGACCGTGCGCGAGGCCGACAGCAGCTTGCGCGCGCCCAACCAATCGTAAAGCAGCAGGCCGAGCCGCAGCTTCAGCGGCGCCCGCAGGCCCGGCAGCGGCGGCAGCATGAAGCGCATCGGCCGGACGATGTGCGGCGCCATGCGCAACAGCACTTCGCGCTCGGTGAGCGCTTCGCGCACCAACCGGAAGGCGCCGTGCTCAAGATAGCGCAGGCCGCCATGGATCAGCTTGCTGGAGGCCGACGAGGTACCGCTGGCGAGATCCTTCATCTCCACCAGCAGCACGCGCAGGCCGCGGCCGGCTGCGTCCCGGGCGATGCCGGCGCCGTTGACGCCACCGCCAATGATGGCAAGGTCGAAATCGGCCATGGCCTAGAAGGCTAGCCTTGCGCTGGAAGCCGCAGGACGCGGCGGACGGGCACAATCTAAGATAGCGCGCGTTAACGTCGATTAAAGCCGCGAAACCCCACAGAATTTGCAAAATCGCCTCAGCTTAGCCATATCCGGAATGTTGATGACTCGTCGCGGGTGCCCCCAAACGCCCGCCAAGGACCGAAGATGCCCTCCCCGCGCTTTCTCGTCATCGAAGGTAATTCCCCCAAGACCATGGCCGAGCACGAGGCCATGGGCGGCACGATCGCCAGCAAGGGCTATTCGAACCTGCTGCGCGAACTGCTGCCCGGCGCCGCGGTCGATATCTGCTATCCCGGCGACATCGCCGCCGCACTGCCGGCCGGCGAGGCGCTGGAAGGCTATGACGGCATCGCCATCACCGGCTCGGGTCTGCACGTCTACAACGGCGGTCTGGAGGTGACGCGGCAGATCGATCTGGTGCGCACGGCGCTGACGACTGGCACGCCCGTATTCGGCTCCTGCTGGGGCCTGCAAGTGCTCACCGTGGCCGCGGGCGGCAATGTCCGGCGCAACCCGAAGGGGCGCGAGATCGGCTTCGGCCGCAGCATCCGCCTGACGGAAGCCGGCCGCAAGCACCCGATGTATGTTGGCAAGGTCGAGGTATTCAACGCACCGACCGTCCACCTGGACGAAGTCGAGAACGTCGCGCCGGGAACCACCATCCTCGCCACCAATGCGGTGTCCTCGGTGCAGAGCGCCGAAATCCGTACCAAAGGCTCGGTCGCCTGGGCAGTGCAGTACCACCCGGAATATCCGCTGCGCGAACTGGCCGCCATCGTACGGCGCATCGGCAATGGCCTGATCGCCGAGGACTTTTTCGCCGACGAGGCGGAGGTGAAAGCCTTCGCCCACGACCTTGATACGCTCGACCGCGATCCGGCCTGCAAGCGGCTGTCGTGGCGGCACGGCATCAGCACCAATGTGCTGGACCAGAAGCTGCGCACCAGCGAGGTCGCCAACTGGATCGAATTCCAGGTGCTGCCGACGCGCGTGAAGCGCGGGCGCGGCTGAAATTCGTCATGGCCGGGCTTGTCCCGGCCATCCACGCCTTTAGGCTCTCCGCAAGCAAGACGTGGATGCCCGGCACAAGGCCGAGCATGACGGAGTAACGCCATGAATTTCTCCGGCAAACAAGTCGTCGTCACCGGCGGCACGGGCGCGCTCGGCACCGAAGTGGTCGCCGGCCTGCTGCGCGCCGGCGCACGCTGCATCATTCCCTATCGATCGGACACGGAGGCCCAGCGCTTCGCGCATCGCGGCGACCCGAATATGACACTCGTCACCGTCAGCGATCTCGCCGACGAGACGCAGGTTGCCAAGCTCTACGCCGGGATGACACCTTGGGCCTCAATCCATATCGCCGGCGGCTTCGCGCCGGGCACCGTAGCGGCGACCGACAAGGCCGCGCTGATGGCGCAGATCGACGGCAATCTGGTGTCGAGCTTCCTATGCTGCCGCGCGGCAGTGAACGCCATGAAGGCCGGCGGACAGGAAGGGCGCATCGTCAATGTCGCCTCACGCCAGGCGCTGGAATGGCGTTCCGGCGCCGGCATGGCCGCCTACACGATCGCCAAAGCGGGCGTCGCCACGCTCACCATCACGCTGGCGGAAGAAGTCGCCAAGGACAACATCCTGGTCAACGCCGTGGCGCCCTCGATCATGGATACGGCGGCCAACCGCGCGGCCATGCCAAAGGCCGATTTCGGCACCTGGCCGAAGGTAGAGGAAGTCGCGGCAACGATCCTGTTTCTGGCGTCGCCCGACAACCGCGTCACCCGCGGCGCGGTCGTGCCAGTATATGGGAAGTTTTAGTCCGCAAGATGATGAGGATCTTTAATTACGCAATGACCAACCATAAGTCGTATTCGCCGCAAATTGCGCGGTTTTTTCAAAGAGGAGTATTAATAATGGCAAATGACGTTACGATTAAAGGCAAGAAAGCAAAAAAGGGCGAACGGCTGACGAAGGGAAACGGCTGGCGGCTAGCGGCAACAAAGGGTCGCAAGCGGGTCTTTGTCGGTACCTTGCTCGAGACAATCAATCTGGGACCGCAGCGAATCGCAATCTTTAGCGTGCCGAAGTAATCTTGATCTGCTTCCTTTCCTGCTTTCGCGGGAAAGGAAGCACGCAGCGCTACCCCGCGATCGGCACCAGTTCGAGCGACGGACGCAGATAACGCTGCACGGCGCTGGAGACAACCACGGTGCGGCTTTCGGCGAAGACTTCGTGGTTCTTCTCGATGTCGTCGAGATCGTACTGGTAGTTCACCATGAAACCGTGCGCCTGCTTCATGGCCTTGTCGGACGTATCGGCCAGCCAGTTGATGCGCTCGAGCCGCGCGCCATTGCCGAGATGGAAGCGCGCCACCGCATCGAGCGGCACACCGCGGCCGTTCTTCGCGCGCACGTAGTAATATGCTGCCGCGCGCATCATCGGCTCCTTCAGCCGCTCGGCCGTCGGCGCATCGCGCCACCAGCCCGGCGCATCGAGCGCAGCCAGCACAAGCTTGTCTGCCTCACTGACCGCGCTCGAGGCTTCCGCTGTGCGCTCGCGCTTGAGCCAGGAGGCAAAGCTCGTCACCGGCGACAGCGTGACGAAGTTCGAGAGCTTAGGCAGCTCGCGTCTGACTTCCTCCACCACCTGCTTGATCAGGAAGTTGCCGAACGACACACCCGCGAGACCCCGCTGGCAGTTGGAGATCGAATAGAATACCGCCGTGCGCATTTTCTCCGTCTCGACCCGCTCGCGCTCAGTCGCCAGGATCGGCGCGATCGCCGCCGGAATCTCGCGCGTCAGCGCCACTTCGACGAAGATCAGCGGTTCGTCGTTGAGCGCCGGATGGAAGAAGGCGTAGCAGCGCCGGTCGGGCGGATTGATGCGCCGGCGCAGATCCTCCCAATCGTGAATCTCGTGCACCGCTTCATAACGGATGATCTTCTCCAGCACGAGTGCCGGCGTCGACCAATCGATATGGCGCAGCACCAGGAAGCCGCGGTTGAACCACGACGTGAACAGATGCACGAAATCGTCGTCGACCGCACGCAGGTCGTCACGATGCGTGAGCACATCCATCAGTTGCTCGCGCATGCGCACCAGCGCCGCGGTGCCGCCCGGCGCCAGATTGAAACGCCGGAACAGCTCCTGCCGGCGCGGCTCCGAGGCGGCATGCAGTTCCGCCGCCGTTTCGTCGGAGGGCTTCGCCTGCCAGGCGGCGATGGCCTTCTCCATGGCGGCTGGATCGGTGCCAAAACGCTTGGCCAGCGCCTCGAAGAAAGCGATGCGCGGCCCCGTGGTGAGTTCCGCGTAGCGGCCCAGGATTTCGCGGGCCAGCGCCACGCCGGAGGCTTCGCCCCGGCCCGACAGCAGGTCCTCGCACAACTCGACCAAGCTTTCCGAGCGGGCGGAGGCGTCACCCCGCCGGTCGGCACGCGCCAGCAGAGCGCGGCCCCGGTCGGAGATAGTCTGCAATAGCTCGCCGAAGAACGAGGTATTCATTCAAAGCCCCTGCGACGAACCCGCCGCAACGAAGGCCGGCGGCGGCCTGTTATTTGCCCGGTCCCATCAGATGATTGGGGAGCCATGTGGCGATTTCGGGGAATATACACAAGATTACGATCGCCAACATCATGCAGAGGACGTAGGGCAACGTCCCCCACATCACTTTCGCGAGCGGCACGTCGGGTGCAATCGCGTTCACAATATAGATATTCAGCCCGACCGGGGGGTGGATCAGGCCGATCTCCATATTGATGGTCAGGATCACTCCGAACCAGACCGGATCGAACCCGGCCGCCGTGATGATCGGCAGCAGGATCGGCGAGGTCATCAGGATGATGGCCGCGGGCGGGATGAAGAAACCGCAGACCAAGAGGAAGATGTTGATGAGGAACATCAGCACCCATTTGTTGGCGTGCAGGTCGGCGATGCCCTGCGCCAGGGTCTGGGTGAGATAAAGCGACGTCAGCATGTAGCCGAACAGCACGGCAGTCGCGATGATGGTCAGGATCATCACCGACTCACGCATCGTATCGCGCAGAATCTGCCAAATCTGCTGCGGCTTCCATAGCCGGTAGATCGCGAGCGCCAGCACGAGACAGAGCGCCGCGCCGACGCCAGCCGCTTCCGACGGCGTCGCGATGCCGCCGTAGAGCGCGTACATGACACCGGCGATGATGAAGAGGAACGGCGCGATCTTTGGCACCGACTCGAACTTCTGCTTCCAGGTGTAGCGGAAGTCGGGCGCGTGCGAGCGGAAGCCGCTGCGCCAGATCTTGTAGATGCTCCACGCCATGAACAGGCCGGTCAGCAACAGACCCGGCATGATGCCGGCGATGAACAGGCGGCCGATCGAAGTTTCGGTGGCGATGCCGTACAGGATGAAGGTCAACGATGGCGGGATGAGAATTCCCAGAGTGCCGCCGGCACAGATCGAGCCGGTGGCGACGTCGTCCGGATAACCGCGGCGGCGCATCTCCGGGATGCCCATCTTGCCGATCGCCGCGCAGCAGGCGGGCGACGAGCCGGTCAACGCAGCAAAAATGGCGCAGGCGCCGAGGTTGGAAACGACGAGACCGCCCGGCAGCCGGTAGAGCCAGCGGTCGAGCGCCTCGTACAGATCCTTGCCGGCGGGCGACGAGCCGATGGCCGAGCCCATCATCACGAACATTGGGATGGCGACGAGCGTGAAGTCGTCGAGACCGGACCACAGGGTCTCAGCCACGACGTGCAGCGCATCGAAACCCTGGAAGATCACCAGGAAGATGATGGCGATGGCACCGAGGCCGAAGGCGACAGGGATGCCGGACACCAATGTCGCCAGCGTGATGACAAGAACAATCGCACCTTGGGCGGCGGGGCTCATGGCGCGCCTCCCAACGCCTCACGGGCCTGCTCGCGGGCAACGTCCTCGGCGTCCTGGCGCGCGGAAATGCCGAAGGGCGACGCCCGGCCGGTCATCACGCAGGCGATGTCGACGACGTATTGCAGAATCAAAAGGCCCAAGCCGACCGGCATGGCCAGAAGCGGGATCCACAATCGCGCCCGCCACACAGTGTTGGACAGCCAGCGTTCCGTGTAGGCCTCGTACCAATACGCCGTGCACAGAACGAAAAGAACGACACAAAAGGCCAAGGCCACGAAGCTGGTGAACAGCGCCAAGGCGTAACGTGCGCGCGGGCCCGCATGAAGCGGCAGGATATCAACGTTCACATGGCCGCGCGTCATCAGCACATAAGGACTGCTGATGAAGGTCGCGCCGACAATAAGATAGGTCACCGCGTCGATCTGCCAGATCGTGGTGAGATTGAAGACGTAACGCTCGATCACCATGTCGCAGATGATGAGCACGGCGAGCCCGATCATCAGGGCTCCCGTAACGCCAGCGACGCGCGACACGAAAGTCACGGCGCGGATAAACCTGTCCATAAGTCGGCTCGGTCGTTCGAGAAAGTCGAGGAAGCGCGCAGAAAAACGGCCGGCGGTTTGATCCGCCGGCCGCGCATGACCGTCTCTATTTGACCGCCAAAGCTTCGTCGATCAGCTTCTGGCCGTTCGGCACGTCCTTGGCGAACTGCGCGTAGGAAGTCTTCTTCGCCACTTCGAGCCAGGCCGCGTAGTCAACGTCCGACAGCGTCACAACCTTGGCCTTGTGGTCCTCGAAAGCCTTGATCGCCTGCTGGTTGATCGCCTCCGCCTTGCTCTCGAAATAAGCCTGGGCCTTCTTGCCGGCGGCGATGATGGCGTCCTGCTGCTGCTTGTTGAGCTTGTCGAAGCTCTTCTTCGACATCAGCATCGGCTGGTACATGAACCACAAAGCGTTGTCGCCGGGTGCCGTCAGACAATCGGCGACTTCATAAAGACGCATGGAGGCGAAGGTCGTCAGGCTGGTGTCGGTGCCATTGACGACGCCGGTCTGGAAGGCATTGTAGATTTCGTTCGACGGCGGGGAGACGATGCTGGCACCGGCCCCTTCCCACATGCCGGCGAAGGTCGGACCGGCAGCGCGGAACTTACGACCCTTCATGTCGTCGGGCTTCATGACGCAGCCGCCCTTGGAGGCCATGCCGCCGGCGAACCAGGCGTCGGACAACACGATCACACCACGCTTCTCGATCTCGGCGCGGATGTCCTTCATGAATTGCGACTGGTTGATGCGCTTGGCGCGCTCCTGGCTGCGGATCAGGCCCGGCATCAGCGTGGCCGAGAATACCGGCACCTTGCCGCTGGCATAATCGAGCGGGAACAAAGTGATGTCGAGCTGGCCGTTGGCGGTCGCGTTCCACTGGTCGTTCGGCTTGAATAGCGAGGCGCCAGGGTAGACCTGGATGGTCAAACCGACATTGGCAGCCGCGGCTTCCTTCGCGACCATCTGCACCATGTCGTCGCGAACGTCGCCTTTACCGCCTGGGAATTGATGCGAGGCGCGCAACGTCACCTGCGCCTGGGCCGAGGCCGACAGCACGAGCGCGGCAACCGCGCCGGCCAGAATGGATAGTTTCCTCATGTTGCGTCCCTCCATGTTCCTTTTCTGGCGACGTTGGTCGTCGCCTTGATTGATGCGCTGACGGTCGCCGAAACCATGCGCCCCTTGATCCACATTAGCGGCCGGTACGTCGCTGCGCCATAGCGGAATCGGCCGATTCCGCATTGCAAGCCTATGCGACCAATGGATTATTGCCGCACTGGTCAGGCCGGAATGTTGGTCTTATAACCCCGGCCGGCGCGGCTCCGGCCGTACCGCATGCCAAGGAGATTTCTCGATATGGAAAAGCCGCTGGCGGGCCTCCGCGTTCTCGAACTTGCCCGCATCCTCGCCGGTCCCTGGGCGGGACAAATGCTCGCCGATCTCGGCGCCGACGTGATCAAGGTCGAACGCAAGGGCGCCGGTGACGACACCCGCGCCTGGGGCCCGCCCTTCGTCGAAGGCAAGGACGGCAAGCATATCGGTTCGGCCTATTTCCATGCCGCCAACCGCGGCAAGCGCTCGATCGAGCTGGATTTCGAAAGCGAGGAAGGCCGCCGCTTGGTGCGCAAGCTCGCCGCCAAGTCCGACATCCTGATCGAGAACTTCAAGGTCGGCGGCCTCGCCAAGTTCGGCCTCGACTACAAGAGTCTCAAGGACGAATGCCCGCGCCTGATCTATTGCTCGGTCACCGGCTTCGGCCAGGACGGGCCTTACGCCAAGCGCGCCGGCTACGACCTCATGGCGCAAGGCATGGCCGGCGTCATGGACCTGACCGGCTCACCGGACGGTGAGCCGACGCGCATCGGCATCCCGATGTCCGACATCTTCACCGGCTGCTACTCGGTCATCGGAATCCTCGCGGCGCTGCAGGCGCGCGCGAAGTCCGGCAAAGGCTGCTATGTCGACACCGCGCTGGTCGACACCACGGTCGGTGTGCTGTCGAACCAGGCGCTGAACTATCTCGTCTCTGGCAAGGTGCCGAAACGCATCGGCAATGCGCATGCCAATATCGTGCCCTATCAGGTGTTTCCGACGGCGGATGGCTACGCCATCGTCGCGACCGGCAACGACAACCAGTACGTCAAGTTCTGCAACGTGCTCGGCGCACCCGAGCTGGCGCAGAACCCCGAGTACAAAGACAATGTCGGCCGCCTCAAGCATCGCGAGGAGCTGATCGGCAAACTGTCGGTGCTGACCTCGGCGATGAAACGCGACGACCTGCTCGCGAAGCTGGAGGCGCAAGCCGTGCCGGCGGGTCCGATCAACGATCTTGAGCAAGTGTTCAAGGACCCGCAGGTCATTCACCGCGGCATGAAGCTGGAGCTGCCGAGCGACGCGGCCAAGGCCGGCAAGATCCCGGGCGTGCGCACACCGATCGTGTTCGATGGCTGGCGCGCGGCGAGCGAGCATCCGGCGCCGCTGCTCGGCCAGCACACCGACGAGATCCTGAAGGAGATCGGGGAGGGATGAGTTGTCCTTCCGGGTTCGCCGCCGCGCGGCGCCCCGGAATCGTCAAGACAGAGCCTCGCCCTCACCACGTCAGCGTACGCGCGTTTTCGGCAAAGATGAAGCCCTGCGTGAAGCCGGGGCGACCCATCTGCACGCCGGGCACGAGGTCTTCCATCTTCAGGCCGAACTCCGCCATGCACGGACCGCACATCAGCACGGTACCCCCGTCGCGGATGAAGTCCGCGATGATATCGCGCGGCACGCGCTGCATCGACGGCTTCTTCTCCTGCTCGCCTTTCAACGAGGCAAGCTTCACGGCATCGAGGTTGAGAAACACCGCGACCGGATGCCCCATCTTGAGCGTCGCGTGCGCGAAGTGCAGACCCATCCAGCCGCGCCACGAGTCGCCGGTCGTCATGTTAACGAACAGGGGATTCTTCTGCGGCGCGCTGGCCACCAGTTGATCGCCATCATGGGCGCGCACGTAAGGCATGGCAAAGGCCATGGCCAATCCCACGGCAAGTCCGCAGATGAACCCAATTGGTTTGCGCATGTCAGCCTCCGTCGCGCCGGCATGCGAAACGTCGCACGACCCGAACGCGATGAAAAGTCGTCTAAAATGATGGATCGCAGGTGGTGAGCTGTGTGCTGCAGATTTTCTCGACCCAGCCGCGCATCGGCTGCTTGGGCAGACCAGGAAACGGCTTGATCGACGGCGCGAGACTGACGGTAACCTCGACATAATGCCCCTGGCAGCCGTGGATCTGCTTGACCTCGAAGCTGTCGGGGCCAACGCCTTCCTCGCCGGCATACTGCAATTTGGAGATCACCTTGGCGTTTTCGGATGGTGCCGCCAGCAGCCGCGGCGTGCCGATGGTGGCGCTCACCAAACCGCCGAACACCCAGCCCGGCCTTTTCAACGTGCCGCGATCGGGATTGCGGATCAGCAGCCAGCCGTTCTTGGCGCCGATGATGTCGACCTCCACGGCGACGATCTCATCATCGTCCTTCATCTTCGCCGGCGCCGGCAGATGGCCGATGACCAGCGCCGTACCGTTTGGTGCGGCGCGCACATTGGTGCCCTTCGGGTCCTTGTCGCTGAGGTAGCCACGCGTCTTGCATTGCGACGCGCCGGCGGTGTCGACATCCGGCGCTGCATGAGCCGGCAAGGCGAGCATCGCTCCGAGGCTTAAGGCCAATCCCCCGATCGCGGCGACCGTTCGCATGCTTGCCCCCTTCATCGGCGACCTAAAGAGGCGTCTTTTAAGGCGGGCCGCGGGCAACGGCAATCACGGTCGTCGGCGCTAGGAGGCTCGTGCAATGTGACTGGGGCCGGGCCTCTTCACGCCTTCGACCGCTTCGCGGATATGCCGTTGCAGGCTCTCGAGGTCATAGGGCTTCTGCAACACGACGACGCCCTGGCGCACCGCGTCCTGCGCGCTGGCGCTGTAGCCGGTCGCCAGCAGCACGGGCATGCCGGGGAACCGCACGGCGATCTCGCGCGCGAGCTCCAGCCCGTTCATGCCGCCGGGCATCAGGATGTCGGAGAACACCAGATCGACCTCGGCATCGAGCCGCAGCGCGGCGATCGCGGCCTGCGCATTGGCGACGCTGCGCACCCGGTAGCCGAGTTGCCGCAGATAGCCGGCGCCGACTTCAGCGACGTCGTCGTTGTCCTCGACCAGCAGCACGGTGCCCACGGTCTCCGACGGCGTCTGCGATGCGGCCGGCGCCGCCGCGGCCAAGGGTTCCTCCTGGCTGCGCGGCAGATAGAGCGTGATCGCCGTGCCGCGACCTTCCGTGCTGGTGATAGTGGCGGTGCCGCCCGACTGCTTGGCAAAGCCATAGACTTGGCTGAGGCCGAGCCCCGTTCCCTTGCCGACTTCCTTCGTGGTGAAGAACGGCTCGAACACCCGCGACAGCACCTCAGCGGGAATGCCATGACCGGTGTCGGCCACGCGCACCGCAACGAAATCGCCGGAAAGTCCCTCCTCGCTCGCCTCACCCTTGAGCGTCACCGGCTTGGCGCGGATCGACAGCACGCCACCGTTCGGCATGGCGTCCTTGGCATTGACCGCGAGGTTGAGGATGGCGAGTTCGAACTCGCCCGGATCGACGCGCGTCGCGCAGACGCCCTCGGGCACATCGACCTTGATCTCGATGTCGGAGCGCAGCGAGCGCGTCAGCAATTCGCGCAACACCGGCAGCCGCTGCGACAGATCGACGATCTCCGGCGTCAGCGTCTGCTGGCGCGAATAGGTCAGCAACTGCCGTGTTAATGTCTCGCCACGATGCGTGGCGGTGGCGATCATGTCGAGAAGCCGCGTGTGCTTCTTGTCAGGCAGCTCGCTGCGCAGCCGCTGTACGCTACCGCTAATGATCATCAGCAGGTTATTGAAGTCGTGCGCGACCCCGCCGGTCAATTGTCCGATGGCTTCCAAACGCTGCGCCTGGCGCAACGCGCCTTCGGCTAGTTCGCGGCGATCCGCCTCATCGTAGAGCCGGCGCGTCCGGCGCAGCGCCAGGGCCAGGCCGGCATAGAGGAAGACGGCGAGCGGCAGACCGAACATGAGATGGCTGCTCAGGTAGCGCAGCCATTCGGCGGTGATCGCCTTCTTCTCTATGCCCGCCAGGACATAGAGGGGGAAGCCGCTCAGCTTGCGATAACCGAGCCGGCGCTCGACGTGATCGACCTGCGACTCGATTTCGTAAATGTTGCGGTCATGGCCCTGCGCGATGCCCTGCAACAATCCGCTCTGGCTATTGAGCGCAACGCGTCGATTCTTCAGCACTGGAAAGCGCGCGAGAAAGCCGCCATCGGCGCGGACCAGCGCGAAATAACTGCCTTCGTTACTGCTCATGCGCGCGTAGAAACTCTCGAAATAGCTGGGCAGCACGGCGACCGTGACGATACCGTTGAATCTGCCGCGATCGGAGGGTCGCGCCCGCGACAAAGCGAAAAACTCGCCCGCCAGACCGCTCATGCGCGGCATGTGGATAGCACTCACATAGAGGCCCGGCGCGTCGTTTTCCTGCGCTTTGAAGTAGTCGCGGTCCGACAGATTGAGATCCCTCGGCACCGGCATGAGCGTCGCCGACACCAGCGGATGGCCGTCGCGGGCGACGATCGCGATGCCCTGAAGCTGCGGCAAGGCCTTGACGATCTGCTGCAAGCGCTCATGCAACGCGGCTTCATTGTTGCGGATCTCGTCATCCGACATGCCGCGCACGATTTCGTCGACCTCGGCGAAGGACCGCTCGATAGTCTGCAGCACCTTGAGCGCGTGCTCATGCAGAATGTCGAGCGATCGGTCGATACGCTCATCGGTGACGCTCTCGATGTTGCGGTAGCTGACCCAGGCGGCGAACGCAAAAAGCACCGCCGGCAGCACCAGCGACGCAACCATCATGAATTTCAGCAACCGAATGGCTGCGTGGCGTGCGGTCAACATGTGGTATCGTCCACCCCCTGCGGCACCAATATGTTTTCACAGATCGGCGACTCGGACGAGACTTTTGAAACGGCAGGTTGGGGTCGAATTGAGACAAAAATAAATCGAAGTCGTGATGCGTGCTCACATGGAACTTTCCCCAGCGCCCATGCCGTCATCAAATTTCTTGATGACGTTCCGGTGACGCTTGAGGCGAATGCGTCTCGAATTATCCCAAGCTGCCCGCGAGACGCTCGCGGCGGAACACCGCCGCAGCCGGTTGTGGAAAAACAAAACGCCGGGCGATAAGCCCGGCGTTTTTTTTACATCCAATAGTCTGGCCGTCTACGTCATTCTGCGCCTTCGAGCAGTTGCTTGTCCGACACGGGCACCAACGGTTTCTTCGGTCCACGCAGGCGCACATAGATCTGCAAGCCGATCAGCAGCACGCAGAGAGCCACGAACACCGCCGAGATCGGCCGCTCGACGAACACCGCGAGGTCGCCGCGCGAGATCAGCATGGCGCGGCGGAAGTTTTCCTCGAAGCGCGGGCCAAGGACGAAGCCGAGCAGAATCGGCGCCGGATGGAAGCCGAGGCGGAGCAGAACGTAGCCTAGGAGGCCGATGACCGCCGTCTCGCCGACCTGGAACATGTCGTTGTTGGCGGCATAAACGCCAATGCAGACGAAGAACATCGCGCTCGAATAGAGGTACTTGTACGGGATCGTCAGCAGCTTCACCCACAGACCGATCAGCGGCACGTTCAGCACCACCAGCATGATGTTGCCGATCCAGAAGCTCGCCACCAAGCCCCAGAAGATATCCGGATGCTCCTTGATGAGTTGCGGGCCGGGCACGATGCCCTGAATCATCAGCGCGCCGAGCAGAAGCGCCATCACGGCATCGCCGGGAATGCCGAGACTCATGGTCGGGATGAAGTCGCCTTGCACCGAGGAATGCGTCGAAGCTTCCGGGCACACCACGCCTTCGATCATGCCGGTGCCGAACTTCTCCGGTGTCTTAGAGATCTTCTTCTCCGTCGCATAGGCGACGAAGGAGGCGATGGTCGGTCCGGTACCGGGAATGAGCGAACACAGACTGCCGATCAGCGTGCCGCGGAACATCGGCGCGATGGTCCGCTTCATCTCCTCCTTGGACGGCCGCATGTCCTTCAGCGTGACCTTGGCGTATTTGGCGTTCACCGTGGACACCTGATTGACGCTGTTCATGAACTCGCCGATGCCGAACAGGCCGAGCGCGAGAGCGATCAATTCGATGCCGTCGTCGAGATGCGTCATGCCGAAGGTGAAACGTTCCGCGCCGGTCTCGATGTCGGTGCCGACAATGCCGAGCATCAGCCCGAGCACGGTCATCGCCACGCCCTTGAGCGGCGACCCCCGCGCCAAGGTCGAACCGGCGAGCAGACCGAGTAGCATCAGCGAACAGATCTCGGCCGGACCGAACTCCAGCGCCACCTTCACCAGTACGGGCGCGAGGAAGATCATTTCGGTGATGCCCCAGGACGCGCCGACGAAGGACGCGAACACGGTGGCGCCGAGCGCGGCGCCGCCGCGACCCTGCTTGGTCATCGGAAAGCCGTCGAGACAGGTCACCGCGTGCGGCGGATGACATGGCAGGTTCAAGAGGATCGAGCAGATCGCCCCGCCGTACTGCGCACCGTACATCACGCCGGCGAGCATCAGGATGGCGCCGACCGGCTTGATGCCGAAGGTCAGCGGCAGAAGGATCGAGATGGTGGCAAGCGGACCCATGCCCGGCAGCACGCCGACCATGTTGCCGACCAAGACGCCGATGAAGCACCAGACGATGTTGTGCGGCTCGAGCGCGACGCCGAAGCCGTACCAGAGATCCGTAAGCGCGGTGCCGATCATCAGCCCCTCCATTCCAGAACGGGCATCGGGATCTGCAGCACATAATGAAACAGCGAGACGCCAAACACCGTGATGATGACGGACAGCGCCAGCGCCTGCTTGAGTGTCATGCCGCGGTCGCCCATCGCAGCCACGAACACGCATGCAAAGGTCGCCGGAGCCAGCCCGCCGTAATTACCGAACAGCATGAAAGCGAGCGGCGAGGCCAGGATGCAGGTCCAAGCCCACCATTCCCGGTTTTCCGGCAGGATGCCTTCCTCTTCCTCATCGGACGGCGCCAAAGATGCGATGGCGATCGCAATGCCGAGACCGATGAGAATGACGCCGAGCACGGTCGGCAGAAAGCCCGGGCCCATATGCATCAAGGTTCCCATGCGATAGCTGGGACCCTTTAATGCCATGACGAGACCGAACAGGATCATCAACCCGCCGGCATAAAAATCCCGTTTACGCACGAGATTGCCAACGAATGCCGAGACGGAACCGTGCTTTGATTCGGAATTCAGGGCCGTTCTCCCGAGGAATTCTTGTTCACGCAGAGTGCGATTGAAGCGAGCATTAGTGCTGCGACAGAGGACAATCAATGCAGTGTCCCGGGCGTAAAACGGCGCTTTCGCGCATCGCGCGATCACCTGCACGCAGAGGCGCGCACAACGATGCTTTTGTTTTCAAACCGCTGGAGAAGGTGATATGGACTAAAGTCTATGGCGCGTACGCGCTGAATAAAAATTTTGGGAGCACGGCGAAAAATCGCGTTGCGCCGCCACCCGAAGCCTCGTTCGATCCGCGACCACTGCTAGAAGCCCGTCCATGACAACTGCCTCCACACCGCCGACCATCGCTTTCATAGTCCCTTGCTACAATGAAGAGGACGTGTTGCCGCACACGCTGGCGCGCCTCGTCGCGGACATCGACGGACTAACCGCCAGCCAGGACATCGCCGCCGCGAGCTACGTGCTGTTCGTCGACGACGGCAGCCGCGACGGCACCTGGCGCCTGATCGAGGATGCGACCACCCAGCATCCCGGCCGCGTGCAGGGCCTCAAACTATCGCGCAATGTCGGCCACCAGAACGCGCTGCTTGCCGGACTGCTGACCCAGGTCGGCAAAGCCGACGCCACCATCTCGCTCGACGCCGACCTGCAGGACGACGTCTCGATCATCGCCAAGATGGTCGAGCACTTCCGGCGCGACCAAGCCGAGATCGTCTTCGCCGTCCGCAAGGAGCGCTCGAGCGACAGTTTCTTCAAGCGCAACACCGCGGGGATGTATTACCGCATCCTCAACTGGCTGGGCGCCGACATCATCCCGCACCATGCCGACTTCCGCCTGATGAGCGACCGGGCGCTGCGCGCGCTGTCGCAGTTTGGCGAGGTGCACGTGTTCCTGCGCGGGCTGGTGATGCAGCTCGGCTACAAGACCGCTATCGTCGAATTCGAGCGGCTGCCGCGGCTGCACGGCGAGACGAAATACACGCTGCAGAAAATGATGCGGCTTGCCATCGACGGCATCACGTCGCTGTCGGTCAGGCCGATCCGGTTGATCGCCCTGCTTGGGATCATCCTCTTCTTCATCTTCCTCGGCATGAGTGTGTGGGTTTTCGGCACCTGGATCGCGGGGCACACCGTGCAGGGCTGGACCTCGGTGATGTTGTTGTTCCTGCTGATCGCCGCGTTCCAGACCTTTGCGTTGGCGGTGATCGGCGAATATGTCGGCAAGATCTATTTCGAAGCGAAATCGCGGCCGCGTTATATCGTCGAAAAGGAAATCGGCGGGGCGAGCGAAAACAAGTAACGCCCTCCCGCTCCGATCTACTGGCAATCGATCGTCGGCATCCTGTCGAACTTCACTACGAGAATCTCGCCTTCATCCATCAGCTTGCCGCCTGCACCGGCGGCGCGCTCGACTGCGGCGATCAGACATTCGTCCAGGCGCGTCATGTCGCCAAGCGTACCGGCTTGCCGCGCCGGCGTGATGGCGGCGCGATTGACGACCGCGTAGGTGAATTCCTCTCCCGCCTTCTTGAGCACGTCGAGCCGCGAAGACACGACAGCGCGGCGGGCGAAATACTGTTCGAGATCGCTGGTGGTCGCGACGCCCGCCTCCTTCGGAATCAAGGCGATCGCGCGCGCCACAACGGCGTTGTCGACGGGACTCGCCAACGCGATGTAGCGCGCATAAGCGAGATAGATCGAAGCCGGGCCGGCAACGAGACTCAAGCACAGCATCACGGTCCAATAGGCCCGCAGCAAGCGCGGCCGGGCGATGCGGGCGTCGAGCCATGACGGCCAATGTTTCGTCGCCAAAATGCGCGCCGTGCCGAAAGCGGCGCAGACGCCGAGCACGGTCACCGGCAGGAACACATGCCAAGTGACGAGTTTGGCGTAGGACACCTGACCGATCAACAAGAGATCCGGCCCGAGCATGGCCAGGAACGGCCACACCGCCAAAGCCGGCAGGAAGGCGAGGCTGTAGCCGAGGCCGATGAGAATTTCCGACAGCATATAGTCGAAATGCGGATTCAGATGCAGCACATCGTTGAGGAATTCCCACACCCGTCCGACATTGCGGTTCTCGACGCCGGTGATCGCCGGCACGCCCTTCGACGCCACCACGAACACAACCAATGAAATGATGACGGTCATGAGCCCGAGCCTGCGCCGCGGCGTGAACAGCATCAGGCAGACGCCGAGGATGAGCCCGTAGCCCGGCACGTTCTCCTTGACGCCGAGCGCGAGCAGGAACGCGACGAAGAACACGCCGTCTCGCCGCGTCGCCAAGGCCCAGCCGGCGCAGGCGGCCATCGGCGCCAACAGGCAATCAGGCTGGAAGCCGTAGACCATGCTGATGGTCGGCCACAGGATGCCGGGGCTGAGCGCATAAGTGAGCGCGACGGCGACCGAGAGCCTGCGGTCGTTCAACAGATGTAGCGCCGTCGCCTGGATGAACAGCGCCGAGACGATCGGCGAGGCGCCGTGCACGGCCAGCAGCAAGGCCTCGCCATAGGTCTGCGGCATGAGATCGTAGATCGCCGCGAGCAGCAGCAACAGCGGCGCGAAGTGCTCGTTGAGATAGCTCGGATAACCGAACTGCACATAACGGTCATGGCTGAACAGCCAGAGGTCGCGAAAGTTCGTGTTCCAGAAATTATTGTTGTAGAAGGCCCAGTCATTCATCAACACATTGGCCTGCCACAGCGCGAGCTTGGCGGCCATGATGCCCGCGTATAGCAAGGCCAAGCCGAGCAGAAACAGCACTATGTCGCGGCGGCCGGATTGTCGCGTCAAAGCCATTTCACTCCACCGGCTTGCAACGTTTGGTCTTGCGGTCGATCACCATGCTCGACCAGAAGCTGCGCGGGCTGCAGTACATAGTGGCCTCGCCGCCGTGACAGTCATTGCCATCTTGGCCGGCGTCACCGATCTGCACATGGATGCGATCGCGGTTCGCCGTGATGCGGATGGTGCACCGCGGCTTGCCGCCCTCTGCCACCTCGGTCTCGCGCAGCAGAATGCCATTGTCCGATTTCACCTGCGTGAGGCTGTCGAGATCGATGGCGCAGCCCTGATCATCACCGGTCTTGGACGTGGCGCGCTGCGAGAGCTTGAGCTTGCGCACCGTCCCCTCGCGCACCGTCAGCGCCAGATCGTAGCGGTAGCGGTAACCGAATTGCCGGTCGTTTTTTGACGCCGTGCAGACGATGTCGGCCGTCAACGGGCGGCCCTCGCCGGGGGATCCCGGCGCGGCATGGGCAAACGGAGTGACGACGATAAGAGCCAGGGTACAGGCAGTCAGCAGTCTCAGCATGAAACCTCTGTCGCTAAAAAGTCACAGGCAGGGTCAATCACTTGCGGCGCGTTATCCCCAGATTTGGCGGCGCCGGCGACTCAGTTAGCCATTGGCGTATCGATGCGGTCCGGGGGACGCCATGGATCTGGACGACACACTTTTTCCAACACAGCCTTCCATGCCGGAAGAGCCGGCGTTTGACGAGAGCCAACCGCTCGCTCCGTCGATCTCGCCGGCCCGGCGCGCCGCCCTGGAGGCCCTGGAGCGGGAATTCCACGATCTGCTGACCCGGCAGGCCTAATTTCGTTCGCTCTGCCAACGACTTCGGGTATGGTGCGCGGCACATAAGGCCGCTTCAGACACGCCCGATGGACACCGACGCGCTCCGCCGACTGCATTATGCCGCAGCCATCGCCTGCGGCGTTTTCGCCGCCCTGGCGGTGCATATCCTGCTGACCGTGCTGGGCATCGGGCTCGACCAGGTGCTGCGCGATGCCTCCGCCACGAGCGCCAACCAACTGTTCTCGGCACTGGCCTGGTGGATGATCGCCGCCGCCGGCTTCGTCGGCGGCTGGGGCACCGGCGCCTATCTGATCGCCGCCGCACGCGAGCGCGCTTTCGTCTACCGGCTGGCGCAACGCTTCCTCATCGCTGTGGTCTTCGCGGTCGCCACCACCGGCGGCATCATGAGCAAGAGCGGCAATCTCGGCGGCACCACCGACGTGATCGCCGGCCTTACCGCGCTCGGGCTCGGGCTGATCTGCGCCTTCTGCGGCGCGCGGCTGGCTTATCTCAACGCCGAGCAG
>JANLJK010000322.1 GCA_029255525.1 Pseudolabrys sp. | reverse complement strand
CACTGGAATCCTTGCGGATTTCGGATTGTACAAGGCCAGGATCGGAAGAACTCGATGCGCCCGACACGCCTGATGACGAAATTGACCGGAACGGCCGCCTGCGCGCTGGCGCTGGCCGTTGCTTTGAGCGCCGCGCCCGCGCGTGCCGCCGACGATGACGTGCCGCTCGACACCAAGCTGCTGCGCGGCCTGATGGAAGGCCTTGGTTTGAAGCGCGACGGCGAGGGCATCAATTACCAGGAGCGCGCGCCGCTAGTCATTCCGCCCGGCAAGGATCTGCCGCCGCCGGAGAAGGGCGATGCCCTGATCGCCAATAATCCGGCTTGGCCGAAGGACCCCGACGTCTCGCGGAAGAAGGAAGAGGCCCGGCTCGAACGCAATCGCAATGTGAGCGCCGAGCGCGAGATCGAGCAGAATCCGCTGCGGCCCGACCAGATGACGCCCGGCGGCAATCCGCGCACCCCGCCGAGCAACCGTCAGACCTCGGCCAATTACGGGTCCAACAGCGAGCGCATGACGCCGTCCGAGCTCGGCTACAAAGGTGGGCTGTTTGGCGGGATGTTCGGCGGCGACAAGGAAGAGTCGACCAAGTTCACCGGCGAGCCGGCGCGTTCGTCGTTGACCGAGCCGCCGCCCGGCTACCAGACGCCGTCGCCCGATCAGCCTTACGGTGTCGGCAAGGCGGCTGCCCCAAAGGCGACCGACTATCTGGGCACCAAGGGCGAAGCGCAGCGCTGATCGGCGTGCTTGCCTCTGCACAGTTGACGTGAAGCTTGCGTGAGCGCGGGGGCGCATCCACCCGGGGCTTTCGAGGACTGACAAACGTGCCGTCGAGGTCAAAGGTTATTGCCGTCGCATTGCTCGCCGCGGCTCTTGCATCGTCCGCTTTCGCCGCCGAATCCAGCGGTCCCAAGATTACCGATTTCACGCTGTCCAACGGGCTCGAACTGGTGGTCATTCCGGATCACCGCGCGCCCGTGGTCACGCACATGATCTGGTACAAGGTTGGCGCCGCCGACGAGATGCCGGGTAAATCCGGCTTGGCGCATTTCCTCGAGCATCTGATGTTCAAGGGCACGGCCAATAATCCGGCCGGCAAGTTCTCGCAGGTCGTGTCGCGCATCGGCGGCCAGGAGAACGCCTTCACCTCCAATGATTACACCGGCTATTTCCAGCGCGTGCCGAGCGACCAACTCAAGACCGTGATGGAGTTCGAAGCCGATCGCATGACCGGCTTGCAGCTTACCGACGCTGTGGTGCTGCCTGAGCGCGACGTCATCCTCGAAGAGCGCAACCAGCGCATGGAGAACAATCCGCGCGCGCGCCTGTCCGAGCAGATCGAGGCCGCGTTGTTCCTCAACCATCCTTACGGCAAGCCGGTGATCGGCTGGCGCCACGAGATGGAAGGCCTGACGCGCGACGACGCCATCGGTTTCTATCGCCGCTTCTATGGTCCGAACAATGCCGTGGTGGTGATCGCCGGCGATATCGAGCCGGAACAGGCGAAGAAGCTCGCCGAGGAGACTTACGGCAAGCTCCAGCCTCACGCGACGATTGCACCGCGCCAACGCCCGCAGGAGCCGCCGCCGGCTGCGGTGCGCTCGTTGACGCTTGCCGACGCGCGCGTCGAGATGCCGTCGCTGCAGCGCGATTACCTGGTGCCGTCGTTCCGCACCGCCAAGCCGGGCGAGTCGGCCGCGCTCGAAGTGCTGTCCAACATCCTGGGCTCTGGCTCCAACAGCCGGCTCTACCGCGCGCTGGTGGTCGACAAGGCCGTCGCCGTGTCGGCCGGCGCCTGGTACGACTCGTCGGCCTTCGACATGTCGAAGTTCGGCGTCTATGGCGCGCCGCGCGAGGGCGTGACGCTGCCGCAGGTCGAGGCGGCGATCGATGCGGTGATCGCCGAGGTGATCGCCAAGGGCATCACTGCCGAAGAGCTCGACCGCGTGAAGACGCGGCTGATTGCCGATGCCGTCTATGCGCAGGACAACCAGGCTACCATGGCGCGCTGGTACGGCAGCGCGTTGACGACCGGCGCCAGCGTCAAGGACGTGCAGCGCTGGCCCGAGCGCATCCGCGCGGTGACGCCGCAGGAGGTGCAGGACGCCGCCCGCATTTGGCTCGACAAGCGCCGCTCGGTCACCGGCTATCTGATCAAAGACACCAGTCCCCAGGCGGAGCGCCGCTCATGATCCGTTTCATTGCGCCGCTCGCTTTCGCCGCAGCGGCTTTCATCGGACTTGTGCCGGCTTCGGCCGTGACTATCGAGAAGATCGTCTCACCCGCCGGTATCGAGGCCTGGCTGGTGCGGGAACAGGCGACGCCACTGGTCGCTCTCAACTACGCGTTCCATGGCGGCTCCAGCCAGGACGACGCGTTGAAGTCAGGCACCGCCAATCTGACCGCCGACATGCTCGATGAGGGCGCCGGCGATCTCGACAGCAAGGCCTATCACGAGCGCCTGGAGAACAAGGCGATCGAACTCGGCTTCCGTGTCGGCCGCGATTACTTCTACGGCTCGCTGCGGACACTCACCGAGAACCGCGAGGAAGCCTTTGACCTGTTGCGCTTGGCGC